>JBFGZP010000314.1:0-3936 GCA_041586695.1 Thauera sp. | reverse complement strand
GAACTTTTCCGCCGGCGACCCCAACGTGAACCTGCAGGATGTCATGGTCGATCTGCAGAAGGCCAGCCTGTCCTTCCAGCAGATGGTGCAGGTGCGCAACCGCCTCGTCACCGCCTATCAGGACATCATGAACATGCCGGTGTGAGGCTCACACCGGCATTCTTCAGATCCCGCCGCGCTCCCTTGCGTTGCGTTCCCTTTCGGTATTGAAGATGTAGCGCTGGATCTTCGCGTCGGCGCTGCGCGGCAGGTCGGTGAAGCGAAAGCCGATGCGCAGCGCCTCGGTGCCGCTGCGCTGGGTGTGGCGGGTGATGTTGCGCACTTCCAGCTTGAGCGCCATCGGCTCGATGTCCGGCAGCGCCAGCGTGCAGTCGTCGATCGTCGCGCCGATGACGAATTCCGCTGCCTCCGGCGCAAGGTGCACCGCCACGCCGCCGGCGCTGATGTCGATCACCCGCGCCTCCACCCGCGCAGGCTGTCCGTTCGCCGCCCTGGCCTGGATGGCGCACACCACTTCGTGCAGCAGCGGCACCTGGAGGCGGAAAAACTCGCGCCGCTGCAGGCGCAGCATCTTTTCCGGGACCGGCGCCTCGAAGGCGCCCCGGCCGTCGTCCTGGCTCTGCGCCACGCTGCCGAGCGAAAACTGGATGCGGATCTTGTCGAGCTGGGTGACGCACACCAGCCGGTCGGTCGCGAGCACGTGCGCATTCACCGCGGCATCGGGGCTGGCGTCCAGCACCAGCGTGCGCTCGTCGTCCGACAGGCGGATCAGCGCGGTCACGAAGGAATTTCCGCCCCCGCCCGGGTAGGCGGTGATCAGCGCATGGCCGTCGATCAGGTCCTGCAACAGCTGACGGATCTGGCGGTGACCGTGCAGCATGTAACGCTCGAGGTCGTCGGCGCGAAATGGCGTCGGCCGTGCGGCTTCTTTCGGGTCGGGCATGGGCTGGCGTTGCCGGTTTTCGGGGCTCAGTAGCGCCCGCGCTTGCGCGCATTGCGTTGGCGTTCGACCTTCAGGATGTAGCGCTGGATCTCGTCGTCTGCGCTGCGCGGCATGTCCGACAGCAGGCAGCCGGCGCGCAGCATCTCGATATCGTTGCGATTGACCAGGCGGAACAGGTTTTTCACCGTGAGCGTCGCGGCGATCGGCGCGATGTCGGGCAGCTTGAGGACGCAGTTGGTGAAGCGCGCGCCCGCTTCCAGGGCGAAGCCGCTGGGCGGCACGGCGATCGCGATGCCGCTGCCGCTGATGTCGAGGATGCGCAGTTCCACGCTGCGGTGGCTGCCGTCTGCCGCGGTCAACGGCATGGTGCAGGTGACGGTTTCGGATGCCGGCGTCTGCAGGCGATAGTAGTCGCGGCGCTGCAGGCGCAGCAGCTGCGCGGGCAGGGCGGAGCGAAACGCCGGGTTGCCGTCGGGCCGCAGCAACTCGTGGCCGGCCAGCGCGAACTGGATGCGTACCTTGTCGAGTTGGGTGACGCAGGTCAGCAACCCGGCACGGGCGACGCGCTCGTTCAGTGCCTCGTCGGCGCTGCCGTCGAGCAACAGGCTGTCTTCGCCTTCGGGCACGTCGACGATGGCGGTCAGGAAGGACTCGGTGCCCGGGCTCAGGTGGGCGCTGACCAGCACGCGCGCGTCGACGAGCTGCTTGAGCACCTGGCGGATCTCGCGCGGGTTGCGCAGCAGGTATCTTTCCTCGTCGTCGGCGTGGATCAACTCGACCCGGGTCTGATCGTTTTCCTTGGACATACCGTTCCGGCTGGATGAAGCGTGGGGATGGGAGCTGATAGCCCCGGTTTATAGCACGACTCAGCCCTGCTGTGCGCCCGCCGGACTGGTCGGCGGGCGGGGCAGGCCTGTCGCGGCGGGGGTTGCCCCCTCGCCACCCTGCTCGATGCGGTAAAGCCATGCCAGCAGCTCGGCCACGGCGATGTAGAGCTGCGGCGGAATGCGGGCGTCGAGATCCACCTGCATCAGCAGGCTGACGAGTTCGGGCGACTCGTGCACATACACGCCGGCCTCGTGTGCACGCTCGATGATCTCGCGCGCCACCACGCCCTTGCCCTTGGCCACCACGCGCGGCGCGGCCTCACCGGCGTTGTAGGCCAGGGCGACGGCTTCGTTGCGCGACGGCGGGGCGTCATTCCGAGGCATCGCCGCGCTCCACGACGAGGCCGGTCAGCTGCAGGTTGGCGGCTTCCAGCGCCGAAGCCAGCGCCGGCCCGCCCGCATCCAGTGCGGCGCGCGCGGCCTCGTCGTCGACGCGCAGGCGCAGGGCGACGCCGGCCGGGGTGAGGTGCAGCTGTGCCTCCACGCCGCCCAGCCGCGGCAGGCTCAGGCGCAGGCTGGTGTTCCAGGTCTGCTCGGCTTCGGCTTCGCCTTCGCCGCCGCCTTCGTCCTGCGGGTCCTCGATGATCCATTCGATGTCCTGCCCCGGCCAGGCCTGCCCATGCCACACGTAATGATTGGTGGCGAGGGCGTCGAGTTGCTGGTGCACCAGCGGAACGATGCGTTCGGGGATCGGGGTGGCACGCGGCGCGCTGGCCTCCTCCGCCATGGCGAGGCCGGCGGCGACGGCGCGCTCTGCTCCGGCGCCGGCGGTGGCGCCCTGGCTACCGCCCGCCTGTCCGCCCGCCGCGGCCTGCGGCGCTGCGAATGATCTCAGCTGGCCCTGCGGTTCGCGCTGCAGTGTCGCGGTGTCGAGCTTGCTCAGCACCCACTGCGCCTGGTGCGATTCGTAGAACATGCCGCTTTGCCCCAGTGCCTGGCGCAGCAGCGGCACCAGCGGTGCGCCCGATGCCGGCGGCGCGGCGAGCAGCGGCTGGTTGGCGGCGAGGGCGGCGGGCGTGGGCGACGGCTGGCCGGCGAGGAGGAAGCTGATCAGCCTCCCGGTCGGGCTCAGCGCGGGCTGGGCCGAAGGCGGGCTGCCCGCGCCCTCGGCCAGGCGGGCGAACACCGCCCGCGGCGTGACCTGGGTGACTTCGAGTTCCAGCGTGTCGCCCGCCTTGGCCGGTGTGGCGAGGGTCAGCGTCATCTGCTGGCCGGAGACGAGCGCGCGAAAACTGCCGTCGGCCAGGCCGCGCTGCAGCGTGGCGAGGAAGCGCTGGCCGGGCACCAGTTCCGGCAGTGCGCCCTGGATCTCGCGAATGCGCTGCAGCTGCGCGACCGGCGGATCGGTGTCGAACAGGCTGGCTTCGTTGATCATGCGCAGCCGGGCGGCGAGGTCGCCGGGGAAGGGGATCATGGTGTGTGCTCCGCGTCAGCGAACTCGTGACGGGGCCACTTGGCGCTCAGCGCTCGAGCGCCCCGTAGGCGCTGCGCACCGCGTTCTCGCGCGCGTCGGCGGACAGCAACTTGCGCACGCTGGCGAGAAAGGGGTCGGTGTGGCTGCGGATCTCGGCATCGAGTGCGAGCACGCGCTCGATGCCGCGCGCGAGCAAAGCCTGCGCCGAGGCAGGCAGCTTGCTGGCGGCCAGCGTCTGGCCGGCGCTGCGCTGCATGACCCGGTTGCGCAGCGCGGCGGCCTCGCGCTCGAGCGCCGCCAGCGTGTCCCAGTCGTTGGCGCGCGCGGCCGCGGCCATCGCTTCGTAGCGCGCGATCAGGGTGTCGAGGTCGGCGGGGGTCAGCATGGCAGCGTCCTCAGGCGGCGACGATCTCGGGCCGGCCGGCGATGCTGGCCCAGGCCTCGCGCAGGCTGGCGAGCAGGCCGGAGACCTCGTCGAGCGCGGGCTGGCTGTTGTGCAGGTTGGCATAGAGCAGGCGGTCGCTCATGTAGTCGTACAGCGCGGCGAGCCGCCCGGCCAGTTCCCCGCCGGTGTTCATGTCCAGGCTGACCTTGAGGCCATTGACGATGATCTCGATCGCCTTCGAGATGGCCTGACCCTTGGCGGCGATGTCCTTCTTGTCCATGGCGACGCCGGCCGTGCGTACCTGCAG
>JBFGZP010000313.1:0-3949 GCA_041586695.1 Thauera sp. | reverse complement strand
TCGGCGCCCGCGGAAAGCCGGCGCCGCAGCAGCCGCATCAGCGCACCGACAAGCGGCAGCCTGGCGTACAACTCCCCGGCCGCTTCCCTGTAGTCGCAATGCATCGTCACCCGTCCGCCGGCGTCGAAACGCAGATGGCTGACGCCGCGGACGACGATGTCGCGGCCACGCAGGCGAAGGTGGAAGTCCCAGCCGAGCATCGCCTGGTCGCCGTCCACGATGCGGGTCGAGATCACGAAGCGGGGCGCTTCGACGGTGGCGAACATGTGGGCGAAGATGTGCCCGATCGCCTCGACACCGGCGACCTCGTTGAACGGATCCTTGAAGCGCGCATCCGCGGCGTAGTGGCGCCCCAGCGCCGGCAGCGAAGCCGGCGTGAGGGTCTCGTAGAAGTGCGCCAGGCGGTCGGCCGCAGCTCTTGCGTCGGTCACGATCACTATCCTACAGCCCGGTCGCCCGGCGGATGAGGGGAAAATAAAGGCGCCGCGGCAGCCATTGCAATACCTTGAGGACGCGGGTGAATCGCTTCGGGAAGTGGATCTCGAACGCCCCGGCGGCAAAGCCGTCGACGATCGCGACGGCCGCCTGTTCCGGGCTGATCAAGGCCGGCATGCGGAACTCGTTTTGCGCCGTGAGCGGCGTCGCGACGAAGCCCGGGTCGATCAGGAAGACGCCGACCCCGCGCGACGCGAGGTCCAGATACAGGGTCTCGGCGAAATTGATCAGCGCCGCCTTCGACGGCCCATAGACGCTCGCGTTCGGCAGCCCGCCGTAACCGGCGACGCTGCCGAGGACCGCGATCGCCCCCTCGCCCTGTTGCAGCAGGCGTGGCAGCACGGCCGCCACCCCGTCCATGACGCCGAGCAGATTGACCTCGAGCGTTTCGCGGATCGATGCGGGCGACAGTTCCCATGCACGCTGCGGGCGGTAGGTGCCGGCACTGAAGACGACGAGGTCGAGGCCACCCCATTCGGCGACGAGGCGGTCGCGCACGCGGACGATGTCCTGTTCGCGGGTGATGTCCATGTCGGCGACGAGCACCTCGCCGCCGCCAGCGCCGCAGGCGAGCGCGAGGGCCTCGAGCTTGTCGTGGCTGCGCGCCGACAAGGCCAGCCGCGCGCCCTTCGCCGCCAGCTCACGCGCGAGCGCGGCGCCGATACCGGTCGAGGCGCCGACCAGCCACACGCGGCGGCCGTTCCAGTCGGTGATCGGCGTATTGAGCGGCGACAGCAGGCCCATCAGCCACCCCGCCGGTAAAAGGACAGCGTCACCTCGCCGAGGCGGAAACCCCACTTGCTCATCACCGAGCGGTTGAGCATCACGCGATCATCCATGAGGAACATCCAGTCGTCGAAATCGACGTTGTACACCTTGCCATCGACCGGCAGCGCCATCACGTAGCGCCAGCGCAACGCGTTCCCGGCCGCTTCGCCGCGCGCCTCGCCGACGACATCGTCGGCGCGGCCGATGTAGCGCCCCGGGCCGGTGCGGGTGATGGTCCACACGCGGCGCTGGGTGCTGCCGTCCGCATAGGTGAAGCGCTCGTCGAGGGTGCCGACCTCGCCCTGCCAGCTGGCCTCGATCACCACGCGGAAGCGCTTCACCACCTCGCCGCCGCGATCCTGAAAAATGCCGTGAGCGTCGAGCGTACCGTCGAAATAGTCACGCAGCTCGAGCACCGGCGTTTCATTGCGATATTTTTCGATATCCACCGAACCACACCCCGCCAGTCCGATCAGGCCGGCAAAAAGAAGAAACACCTTGCGCATCATCGCGGTCCCCGCAGAAAAGACTCGTTCGCTGGCGCGGCCGTGACCGCCGGCTCCAGCAGCCACCGCCAGTGCCACAACAGCGCGATGGCGCCGAGCTTGAGCGCCACCGGCACGAAGGCATACACCGTCGCCAGCGCGGCGGCGGCGTCGGCGCTGCGTGCCCCGGGCTCGAAACCGAGCGCCCCGAGCAGGGGCAAGGCCACGCCGGCGGCGAGCGCCAGGTTGGCCTTGGTGACGAAGTTCCACCAGCCGAAGCAGGCCCCGGCACGCAAGGATGCCTCCGCCTCCCGGCTCTTCCCGCCGCGCGCCAGCAGGTCGGCAAGCAACGAGGGCGGAAGCGCAAGGTCGGCGCCGAGCGCCGCACCGGAGAGCACGCAGATCACGCCGTAGGCGATCACCGCGCCCGGACCGAGCAGGCCCGCCCAGACGAACACCGCCACCGCCAGCACCATGGCAATCAGCCACGCCCGCAGCTTGCCCGTGCGGCGTGACACGACCACCCACAGCGGCAGGCTCGCCGCCGCCGCAAGGAAATACAGCACCAGGAAGAGACCGGCGAGCTGTGGCGCATGCAGGACGTCGGCGACGAAGAACAGCACCGTCGCCGACGGGATCGCCGCGGCGATCCCGTTCGCTGCGAATACCGCGAGCAGGCGCGCGAACGCTGCATCGGACAGGGCGATCATCAGTCCGCGCAGCACCGACTCGCGGCCGCGCCGCTGCGCCGGCCCCTTCGGCGCGAACCACAGCGTCCATGCCGCAAACAGCGCAAGCACAGGCAGGAACAGCCAGGCCAGCCGCGCCAGCCCCGCCGCCGCGCCCGCGTCGCCCGCCAGAACTCCGGGCAGCGCCGCCGCCAGCACCACCCCGCCGAGGGCAAAACCCTCCCGGCTGGCGACAAAACGGGTGCGCAGATCCGGCGTCGGCGCCACCTCCGCGCCCCAGGCGTTGTAGGCGATGGTGGCCATCGAGTAGCCGAGCGACACCAGAACGAGCACGGCCGCCAGCCACCATGCTCCGGCGGCCTCGGGCGGCGCGAGCAATGCCGGCATGCCGATCGCGAGCAGGGGCAGCGCGGCCAGGATCAGGCCGCGTCGGGCGGCGAGCCGATCGCTCGCCCAGCCGATGAGCGGATCGGTCGCGGCGTCGACGATGCGGGCGGCGAGCAAGACGCCGCCGACGGTGGCAAGCGACAGGCCGAGGTCCTCGGCGTAGAGCCGCGGCACGTGCACATAGATCGGCAAGGCCGCGAAGGCGAGCGGCATTCCCAGCGCGCCATAGGCGATGATCGCCCGGCGGGAGAAGGAGGCGGGACCAGGCGCCGAAGGACGCGGGGCCGACGAATCGCCCGCGCTTGCGCGCTTCACCGGGGCGACTTCCGGCACGTTCATGGCGAGGCCCCCGAGCGGCCGAGCAGGCGGGTACGCAGCGCCGGCTCACGCGTGCGCTCGCCGAGCCAGATGTCGAAGAAGGCGCGGGCGAACTCGGGATCGGCGATCTCGGCCGTCGGCCGCCCCTGATGCCAGAAGCGCGCGCCCTGGCCGGGCTGGTGCAATCCGATCAGCGTATCGCCGGCTTCGACGGCGGGCAGTGCCCGGCGCAAGGCATCGCGCCAGCGCTCGAGCCGCGCCTCGTCGTCCCAGCCCATCCTGCGCATTTCGTCGATGCTGGTGTCGACCAGGCGCTCGCCCGGGATCGAGCGTGCGTAACGGATCGCCAGCAGGTGATCCGCGTCCGGCGACCCCGCCGCCGCGCGCTCGACCCACAGCGCGATGTCGTAGAGCTTGAAGCCGAACCAGCGCATCTCGCCCTCACCCGCGGGCTCCAGCGCCCCGCTGACGGCCTCGACGGCAGGCGGCAGGCCACGCGCCCCGGCCAGCAGCGGGATGGCGAGCAGCAGCGCGCCGACGACGCGACGCACGCGACGGCCGCCCGAGCGGGGTCTCAAGCGCCTGCTCCTGCCGCCTCATGGGCGAGCACATAGTGATGGACGTCGATGTCGCGGCTGTTGAAGCCGGCCTCGCAATACGCCAGGTAGAAGCGCCACATCTGGATGAAGCGTTCGGAAAAGCCCTGCTCGCGCACCGCAGGCAGGGCCGCAGCGAACGCCTCGTGCCAGCGCGCCAGCGTGCGGGCATAGTCGGCACCGAAGACGAAGTCGTCCACCACCGCCAGGC
>JBFGZP010000312.1:0-3951 GCA_041586695.1 Thauera sp. | reverse complement strand
CCCACCTCGGTGAACTTGGTCGCCTCGATCTTGATGAAGGGCGCATTGGCGAGGCGCGCGAGGCGGCGTGCGATCTCGGTCTTGCCCACCCCGGTGGGACCGATCATCAGAATGTTCTTGGGCGTGATCTCGCTGCGCAGCGGCTCTTCCACCTGCGCACGCCGCCAGCGGTTGCGCAGCGCGATCGCCACCGCCTTCTTGGCCTTGTCCTGGCCAACGATGTTCTTGTCGAGTTCGGAGACGATCTCCGGCGGGGTCATCTGGGTCATGAGCTTGCCTTCAGTCCAGCACTTCGATGATGTGGTTCTGATTGGTGTAGATACACAGGTCGCCGGCGATGGAGAGTGCCTTCGATACCACCTCCCGCGGCGCGATCTCGGTGTTCTCGATCAGGGCCCGCGCCGCTGCCTGGGCGTACGCGCCGCCACTGCCGATGGCGACGATGCCCTGCTCCGGCTCGAGCACGTCGCCGTTGCCGGTGATCACCAGCGAATGGTCGCGATCGGCCACTGCCAGCATCGCCTCGAGCCGGCGCAGCATGCGGTCGGTGCGCCAGTCCTTGGCGAGCTCGACCGCGCTGCGCAGCAGATTGCCCTGATGCTTCTCGAGCTTGGCCTCGAAACGCTCGAACAGGGTGAAGGCGTCGGCCGTGCCGCCGGCAAAACCGGCGAGTATGCGGTCGTTGTACAGGGTGCGCACCTTGCGCGCCGTGGCCTTGATGACGATGTTGCCGAGGGTGACCTGGCCGTCCCCGCCGAGCGCGACCTGTTTGCCGCGCCGCACCGACAGGATGGTGGTGCCGCGATACTGTTCCATGACTTTTCCTCGCCGGAAGACCTCCGGCGCATTGTTGCATCAATGGCGCAGCGTAACCTGCGCTACCTGATCGACGCTCATGACCCGCAACAGCGCGGCGACCATGGCGTTCACGTTCTGCAGGCGCACGAGTTTACCCTGAGCCTGCAGCACGGCGAGAATATTGAATAGCATGCCGGCACAGACGAAATCGATGCGCCGCAGGGCGGCACAATCCAGGGTCACTTCGCGCCGGTCGGCGGCAAAGGCGGCGAACCTGCGCATGGAGTCGTTCGAGGCCCCGCCGAGTTCGCCCTCGAAAAAGAACACGTCACCGGCCACGCCCGCGTCCTGCGCCACTGCAGCACTTTGGGAAACCGGCGGCGGGGCCTTCTTCTCCCACGACGGCGGCGACTCCTCGAAGGTGACTGCGTAATCCACCGCCAGGGTCTCGAAGCGGTCTTTCTCGCCGGTGTGCTGCAGCAACTCGAGCAGCAACAACCAGGCTTCCCGATTCTCGGCCTGTCCGACCACCGCGCGCTCGGTGAGCACCGCTGCCAGCGGCTCACAGGTCACCAGCGACACCTTGATGCGATCGGCCACGAGCTGCACCAGCAACTGGCGCAGCAGGCCGCAGCCGGCCTCGTCGACGCCGCGCAGCCGACCGATGTCGATGCGGATGGCACCGCTCCTGCGCGCGATGACGTTGATCTGCTGGAACGGGTTCCCGGCCTTGGCGGAAAGATTGCCCGCGAGGTTGACCAGTGGTGGCAGGTCGCTGCGGCGACGCGCGCCGTGGCCAGACAGATCGACCCACGGCGGCGGCGAGCGCTCGAAGCGGGTTGAGTAGTCCAGTACGCGGGACTCGAAGCGCTGGCGCTGCGCGGTCAGGCGGTAGAGATCGAGCAGCATCATCCACAGGCCCTCACCTGCGTTCGTCTCCGGATCGTCGAGCACCCGATTGAGCACCTCTTCAGCCTCGGCATCGCTGCCGTTGGCATACAGCACGGCGGCTTCTTCGAAATCGGCGCCGATTCCGGCCCCCACCTCCTGCACCTCGACCATGCCGGCGGCCCGCGCCAGCCCCCGCCCGGCGTCCGTGCCGGTGAAATCGAGCGCAGACAGTTCGCTAGGCGGGGGCAAGGGCGCAGCTTCGGCACGACCCGCCCCGGCCCGGTCCGCCGCGTGCGCGGCCGGGGCGGAGGGCGGTTTCTTGCCGAATAGCGACATTGCCTCGCTGCTCCTTGGTCGGAAGGTGAGAAACGGGGGACGGTGGCGACGGACCAAGAGGATAACATTTCCGGCAAAGTGCTTGCGCGACAAGGCCTGCCGGCGAATGCGTTTTGGAATGATGGTCGCGCGCAACAGAACGCAACAGGATCTGTCGCGCGCCTGCAGCTCGGCTAGAATGCTGCAATGCAAACTAAAGCGCACATCGGGCCCGCCGAGCCCCGCCACGACGAAGCGCCCGCCTCCGCGGCGGCGCACGTGCTGCCTGTGCGCGTGTATTACGAAGACACCGATGCCGCGGGCGTGGTCTACTATGCGAACTACCTGCGCTTCTGCGAGCGCGCCCGTACCGAATGGCTACGCGGACTGGGCTTCGGCCAGCAGGCCCTGCTGGCTGACGACGGCACCGCGTTCGTCGTGCGTTCGGTGCAGGCCGACTATCTGGCGCCGGCCCGCCTCGACGATAGCCTGGACGTGCACACCCGCGTCGACTCCCTGCGCCGCGCCAGCATCCTCTTTCACCAGGAAATCCGCCGTAGCGACGAACTTCTGTTCGTCGCGAAGGTCCTTGTGGCCTGCATCGACTGGCACAAACAGAAACCGGCACCGATCCCCGGGGCCATGCACTCCCAACTCCAAAGCCAAACGCAAGCATGACCGTCTCTCACGACCTCTCCGTCCTCAGCCTGATCAGCCAGGCGAGCATTCTCGTCCAGCTCGTCATGGCGCTGCTCGCCACGCTTTCGCTGGTGTCCTGGTACTGGATCTTCCGCAAGTCCTTCCAGATCCGATCCGCACGCACGAAGACCAACCAGTTCGAGCGCGATTTCTGGAGCGGCGGCGACCTCAACACGCTGTACGAGTCCGCGACCGCCACCCGCCACGAGACCGGCGGCATGGAGCGCATCTTCGAATCCGGCTATCGCGAGTTCACCAAGCTGCGCGGCAAGGGCCACGATCAGAACGCCACCCTCGACGGTGCCCGCCGTGCCATGCGTGCGACGCACCAGCGCGAGGTGGACGATCTCGAGGCGCATCTCGCCTTCCTCGCCTCGGTCGGCTCGGTCTCGCCCTACATCGGCCTGCTCGGCACCGTGTGGGGCATCATGAACGCCTTCCGCGGCCTGTCGAACGTCAGTTCGACCACCCTCGCCCAGGTCGCTCCCGGCATTGCCGAGGCCCTGGTTGCCACCGCGATCGGCCTGTTTGCCGCGATCCCGGCGGTGGTAGCCTACAACCGCTTTGCCCATGACATCGACCGCATCGGCATCCGCTTCGAGAGCTTCATGGAGGAGTTCTCCAACATCCTGCAGCGTCACCTGCGCTGAGCGCCGAGGAGCATACCGATGCGCCAGCGCCGCCTGATGAACCAGATCAATGTCGTGCCCTATATCGACGTCATGCTGGTCCTGCTCGTGATCTTCATGGCCACCGCGCCGATGATCCAGACCGGCACCATCAACGTCCCCTCGGCCGGTACGATCTCGAGCCCGCCTGCCGAGGCGATCGTCATCGAACTCAAGGCCGACGGGGCGATGGCCCTGCGCCAAAGCGCCAGCACGAACTCACGGCCGGTCTCGAACCTGCAGTTCCAGAAGGCGATTGCCGACGCCCTGGCGAAGAACCCCGAGCAGCCCTTCCTGGTCGCGGCCGACAGCAAGCTGCAGTACCAGAAGGTGATCGACGTCCTCGAGGCGGCACGCAACGCGGGCGTTAGCAAGATCAGCCTGCAGACGCAGGCGGGCAGCACCAGTCGATGAACGAGCGCGCAGCGCCGCCCGCCCAGGCGCCGGGCAAGTGGGCATCGCTCGGGCTGACCATCGCGGTCCACCTCGGCCTCGCCGTGTTCCTGTTCTTCGGCATCAACTGGCAGAGCGCGCCGCCGGCCTCGCTCGAGGTCAGTCTCGTCAGCGGACCGCCGGTCGT
>JBFGZP010000311.1:0-3960 GCA_041586695.1 Thauera sp. | reverse complement strand
TAGAAATCGTGTTGTGTGCCTTGCCCCGTCCGCGGACGAGGTCACGTGGGGAGGGCGAGGCTGTTGCCGTTGCTACTGCACCGCAACATACGTGCCAGTTTTGGAGAAGACGCCCCAAAAGCCGGCAAACAGGGGCGATCCGGCATCCGGGGAGAGATTGCATTGGTGACGTTCCGTGGTCGGTGCACCAGATGGGTGCGGCGCTGCACCAATGGGCGCCCCTAATCGGTGCCATCGGGGTCAGGTGGGGGGCGCGCGAGCGCGAAGCCTTTGCGTCGAGCGCGGGTCGAATACCGCCCGGGCCGGCGCGATCGAGATCGATCGGGACGCCGAAGTCATGCAAAAGCAGCGCGATTCGACCTATGCTGAACGTATCGCAGCTGCCGCCACGACTACTTGGGAGAACTGCGCATGAAGCCCCATTGCTTCGTTGCCATGCCCTTCGGCACCAAACCCGGACACGACGGGCTGCCGATCGCCTTCAATCGGGTCTACGAGGAGTACATCGGCCCGGCGCTCGAGGCGGCCGGCTTCGAGGTGTTCCGCGCCGACGAGGAGCAGCGAGCGGGCGACATCCGCACCGACATGTTCCAGGAGTTGCTGATGGCGGATCTCGTCGTCGCCGACCTCACCCTGGACAACCCCAACGTGTGGTACGAGCTCGGCGTGCGCCATGCCTTGCGCGCGCGCGGCGTGATCCTGGTGCAGGGGCCGCGGCCGACCCAGCCCTTCGACATCTACACCGACCGCAAGCTGCGCTACAGCCTGAAGGACGGCGCCCCCGATGCCGCGAAGCTGAAGGACGAACTGGCGGCGCTGACGCGCATGGCGGGCGCGACCGTGCAGGCGTGGCAGGGGCGCAGGGTCAGCCCGGTCTACGGTCTGCTGCCGCATCTGCGCGAACCGGACTGGCGAACGCTGCTGCTCAGCGAGCGCAATGAGTTCAGCGCGGCCTACGAGGCCTGGGCGAGCCGCATGGAGGTCGCGCGGCAGAAGATCTGCGCCGGCGACATCCTGGTGCTGGCCGACGAAACCCCCACCGTGGCGCTGCGCATCGAAGCCCGCCGTTGCGCCGGCGAGGCGCTGCTCAAGCTCAGGCATTACGATTTCGCCCTCGAGCAGTTCGATGCCGTGCTGGCGCTCGACGCGGACTGCAAGCCCGCGCGCGAGAAGAAGGCCGTGTGCCTGGGCCGCCTGGGCCGCTACGAGGAGGCGCGCGAGTGGGTCCGGCGCCTCACCGACGACTACCCGACCGACCCCGAGGTGTGGTCGCTGCTCGGCCGCGTCGAGAAGGACAACTGGATCAGCCGCTGGCGGCGCGAGGGCGCGACGCCGGCCGAATTGCGCGAAGCCGCCGGCTACGAGGAAGCGGCGCTGGTCGAGGCGATCGAGCCCTACCACAAGGCCTTCATCGCGGATCCCTCGCACCACTATTCGGGCGTCAATGCGCTGACGCTGCACCTGCTGCGCCGGCACCTGGATGGCGACCCCGACGCCACGGTGATCGACAACCTCATCGGCGGTGTGCTGTGGGCCAGCCTCAGCGCGCAGGAACGCAACCGCAAGGACTACTGGGCGCGCGCGAGCTATGCGGAGCTGTGCCTGCTGGTGAATCCGCTCGAGGCCGTGCGCAGGGAATACGGCACCACCGTCGCCGCCGCGAACCGCGACTGGTTCGCGCTCGACTCCACGCGGCAGACCCTGTGCCTGTTGCGCGACCTCGAATTCCGCCCGGCAGAAACCACCGCCGCGCTCGAGATCCTCGACCGCGAGATCGCGCGCAGCACGCCACCGTTCGAGCCGCGCCAGGTCTTCCTCTTCAGCGGCCACATGGTCGACGCGCCCGACCGGGCCGTGCCGCGCTTTCCCGCCGACAAGGAGGGCATCGCCGCGAAGAAGATCGCCCAGGCGCTCGACGCCGCCGGCGCCGGGCCTGGCGACCTCGCCCTGACGCAGGGCGCGAGCGGCGGCGACACGCTCTTTCTCGAGGCCTGCCAGGAACGCGGCCTGCGCCTGCACCTGATGCTGCCGCTCGACGAGCCCGAGTTCATCGACCGCTCCATCCTCCCGGCCGCGGGTGGGCAGCAATGGTGCGAGCGCTACTTCGCGCTCCGCGCCGCCCTGCAGGAGCCGCCGCGTATCCTGCCGACCGAACTCGGTCCCTTGCCGAAGGCCGGCCGCGACGAGCACGCGAGCCCCTTCGAGCGCTGCAATCGCTGGCTGCTCTACACTGCGCTGGCCTGGGGCGTGGACAAGGTGCGCTTCATCTGCCTGTGGAACGGCGAGGGCGGAGACGGGCCGGGTGGCACCGCACACATGTACAGCGAAGTGAAACGGCGCACCGGCCGGGTGACGTGGCTCGATACCCGCACCCTGTGGTGATCCCCGCTCCCGCCTCGTTCCGGCGCGCCAGCGGGAGAGGTGTGCGGTTCCCGCGTCCTGGCTGGCCGCTGCATACCAAGAGCCCTGTACCACCCCACGACACGGAGACCCCCGATGCACCAGGCCCTGATCGATCGCATGCAGTCCGACACCCCGAAGAAGATCCTTGCCTGCGACGGCGGCGGCATACGCGGCCTGATCAGCGTCGAGATCCTCGCCAAACTGGAAGCCGACCTGCGCGCTGCCCGCAACGAACCGGGGCTGGTGCTGGCCGACTTCTTCGACTTCGTCTGTGGCACCAGCACCGGCGCAATGGTCGCTGCGTGCATCTCCGCCGGCATGTCGATGGATGAAATCCGCAGTTTCTACACTGGCAGCGGCAAGCAGATGTTCGACAAGGCGTCGATCTTCAAGCGCCTGCGCTACAGTTACAAGGACGAGCCCCTGGCGGCGAAGCTGCGCAGCGAGTTCGACCGTGCGCTGCGCCACCGGCCGACGCAGCAGGAGCCCAACGCCACACTCGGCAGCACGGGCCTGCGCACGCTGCTGATGATGGTGATGCGCAATCACACCACCGATTCGCCCTGGCCGGTGTGCAACAACCCGCTGGCGAAGTACAACCAGGTCGCGCGCAAGGACTGCAATCTGCGCCTGCCGCTGTGGCAGCTGGCGCGCGCCAGCACGGCGGCGCCGACCTATTTTCCGCCCGAGGTCGTGACCTTCGCGCCGGACACGGCGGACGAGTACCAGTTCGTCTTCGTCGACGGCGGCGTCACGACCTACAACAACCCCGCCTTCCTCGCCTTCCAGATGGCCACCGCCGCGCCCTATGCGATCGACTGGGCGACCGGTGCCGACAAGTTGCTGATCGTGTCGGTGGGCACGGGCAGCGCGGCCGACGCCTGGCCGGACCTGAGCGCCGGCGACATGAACCTGCTCCACTACGCCAAGAATCTTCCCGGCGCCCTGATGAACGCGGCAAGCGCCGGCTGGGACATGGCCTGCCGCACGCTCGGCGCCTGCCGCTTCGGCGGCGAGATCGATCGCGAGTTCCGCGACATGATGACGACCGACGACAGGATGAACTCCACCTGCCCGAAGCTGTTCACCTACGTGCGCTACAACCCCGAACTCACCCGCGGCGCGCTCGACGCTCTCGGGCTGGCCGAGGTCGATCCGGCGAAGGTGCGCAAGCTCGATTCGGTTGACAACATCGCGGACGTCCAGCGTGTCGGGAAGGCGTATGCCGCGCACCACCTTGCCCTGGGGCAGCTGGCGCCCTTCGTGTAGCGCGCCGCCAGTGGAAGGGCAGGGCTCCAGGATCGGCAAGCGGGTCGGGTGCGAGCGGGCCGAGAGCGGTCGGGATCGCGCCGCGCATGTGCGCCGTCCGGAACTCGCCGTCCCTGCGAGTGTTCTATTGGATTCGATCCCTTGGCGTTGTCATCATGAGCATTAAATCCCGGTGGATGCTGTTAGCAACCTGCGTCGGACTCGGCATGGCGGCGCCGCATGCTCCGGCGCGCGAGGGGGTCGTCCATGGCGGCGACAAAGGCTGCCTGGCGCCTGCGGCCTGGGCGG
>JBFGZP010000310.1:0-3963 GCA_041586695.1 Thauera sp. | reverse complement strand
CAACCTCGGTCTTGCCGAAGCCGACGTCGCCGCACACCAGGCGGTCCATCGGCCGGCCGGCCTTCATGTCGTTTTCCACCGCATCGATCGCTGCCTGCTGATCGGGCGTGGTCTCGAAGCCGAAGCCTTCGGTGAAGGCGTCCAGATCGTGCTGCTTGAAGTCGAAGCGATGACCGGGACGGGCGGCGCGCTGCGCGTACAGCGCGAGCAGTTCGGCCGCGGTGTCGCGTACCTGCATCGCTGCCTTCTTCTTTGCCTTCTCCCACTGGCCGGAGCCGAGACGATGCAGGTCGACCACCTCGGGGTCGGCCCCGGCGTAGCGGGTGATCACATGCAGTTGCGCCACCGGCACGTAGAGCTTGTCGCCGCCGTTGTACTCGAGGTGCAGGAACTCGGTATCGCCTTCGCCGAGGTTCATGTGGATGAGGCCGAGGTAGCGGCCGATGCCGTGCGACACGTGCACCACCGGATCGCCGATCTTGAGTTCCGACAGGTCGCGCAGCCAGCCCTCCATCGTCGCCGCCTTGCGCGTGTCGCGGCGCACGCGCGTGCGCGTGGTGCTGGCATAGAGCTCGGTTTCGGTGACGACTGCCAGCCTGGCCTGGGGCAGCAGGAAGCCGGTCGCGAGCGGGGCAACGCCGAGCGCGAAGCGCTCGCCCGATTCGAGGAAGGCGGCGAAGTCCGCACTCGCGTCCGGCCGCAGCTCGTATTCGGCGAGGTATTCGGCCATCGTCTCACGTCGGCCGGGCGAATCGGCCAGCAGCAGGATGCGGCCGTCGAATGCGGCCTGAAACGCCCTCAAGCGGTGCAGCGGGTCGGTTGCCTTGCGCTCGACGGCGATGTCGGGCAATGGCAGGGCGAGGGCCTCGCCGGTGCCGAGCTCGCCGAGCGTCAGGCGCGGATGGGACTTGAGGGCGACGAAGAAGGCCTCGTCGCTGAGGAAGAGCTGCTCCGGTGGGAGCACCGGGCGGGTGCGGTCGCCCTTGAGGAGGTCGTGGCGCGAGCGCGTGTCTCGCCAGAACTCGCCGATCGCAGCGGGCACGTCACGGTGCAGCAGGACGACGGTGTCGGTCGGCAGGTAGTCGATCAGCGTCGCCGTCTCGTCGAAGAAGAGCGGCAGGAAGTACTCGATGCCGGCCGGGGCGATGCCGTTGGAGACATCCTTGTAGATCGGTGCGCGCGTCGGGTCGCCCTCGAAGGTTTCCCGAAAACGGCTGCGAAAGCGCGTGCGACCCGCGTCGTCGAGCGGGAACTCGCGCGCCGGCAGCAGGCGGATCTCGGGCACCGGGTAGACGGTGCGCTGGGTGTCGGGGTCGAAGGTCTTGATGCTTTCGATTTCTTCGTCGAAGAGGTCGACGCGGTAGGGCAGTTGTGAGCCCATCGGGAACAGGTCCACCAGGCCGCCGCGCACCGAGAACTCGCCCGGGCTCACGACCTGGGTGACGTGGGCGTAGCCGGCGAGCGCCATCTGCGCGCGGAAAGCATCGACGTCGAGGCTCTCGCCCTGCTTGAGGAAGAAGGTATAGGCGGCGAGGTAGGATGGCGGCGACATCCGGTACAGCGCGGTGGATGCCGGCACCAGCACCACATCGGCTTCGCCGCGGCTGATCGCGTAAAGCGTGGACAGGCGCTCGGAGATCAGATCCTGGTGCGGCGAGAAGCTGTCGTAGGGCAGCGTTTCCCAGTCGGGCAGCAGGTGCAGGCGCAAGCCCGGCGCGAGCCAGGCGATCTCGTCCTGCAGGCGCTGGGCATCGAGCGGATTGGCCGTCACCACGAGCAGCATCGGGCCGTGGCTGGCAAGCGTGGCGACCGCGAGTGCGTCGGCCGAACCCGCGAGCGGGGGCAGATCGAGTCGGGTGCCCGCCTTTGGCAGTGCGAGGCCTCCAAGGGCAGGGAGCAGCGAATCGTGAGGCTGTGACATGTGTTCCGGACAGGTGCGCGCGTGTGGCGCTGGCTCGATGCCAGGCCGGATTATAGGCGAAGGGTGGAGGTCGCCGCTGCCGCTCTAGGTCTGTGCAGGGTGCGAGGAGGCGTGCATCTCGATCCGGACAGGCGCGCGCAGGTGCTGCTGGAGCCAGTCGGCGGCGGCATGGGCGATGGCGTCGTCGGCCTCGGCGCCGGACTTGCCGTCACCGACAAGCCGCCAGTCGCGTGTGGTCGTGATCAACTCGTAGGCGCGCACCAGGATGGCCGCTGCGCGGTCCGGCGCGCGCGTGACGAAACGCACTGGCGTACTCAGCGTGCGCAAGGGCGTGGCGCCGGCGAGATCGGGCCGACCGCCGAGGCAGACGAGCGCATCGAACCGCTCCGGCGCCTTGACCGCGGCACGGATCGCCACCCCGCAACCGGTGTCCGACGCGACGAGTCCGGTGCCAAGCCCGGCCAGCGGCGGCTGATGGCCGATCCACTCGGCCGCGGCAAGCAGGCGCAGTGTCATTCGTGGCACGTTGAAGCTCGCGTCGGGATCCCGCGAGGCTTCATTGCGGGTGAGCAGGTTCACCGTCATCGTGGCGTATCCGGCCGCCTGCAGCGTGTCGGCCAGGTGCGAGGGCTGCGCGTCCGGCACGTGGTAGGAGTCGGAATGCGGGATCACCGCCAGGCCGCGAACATCCGGCGCATGCGCGAGCACGCCGTCGAGCCAGACGCCTTCGGTGGGGATGCTGATCAGGGTGGTGCGCAGCTTCACGGTGCTTGAGCCATCGATTGTTGATCCGAGCATTGCACAATGGGGTGTTCGCCACAAGGCGGACGCCGCGATGGGAAACTGCTTGGCACGCCCCCGTGGTCTTTCAGCCCGCGGCCCGGTGGATGGCGACAGGCGTGCGTCGCGGACCCCAGACCTTGCCGACGGCGGCACCCACGCCACCGAATCGGCCGACGAGGGCAGTGCCGCAATCCGGGCAGCAGCCCTTTCCGTCGAGCCGATAGCTGCGGATGTCGTACCAGTCGCGCACGATCAAGGCCTTGCCGCAACCCGTGCAAAAGGTGGTGCCGCCATCGGTGTCATGGACGTTGCCGGTATAGACGTGATGGAGGCCGGCATCGCGCGCGATGCGGCGCGCCCGCGTCAGCGTCGCCGCCGGCGTGCCGGGGATGTCCTGCATCTTGAAGTCGGGGTGGAAGGCGGTGAAATGCAAGGGCACGTCGGGCCCGAGTTCGTCGCGCACCCATCGCGCCTCTGCCGCGAGTTCCTCGTCGGAGTCGTTCTGGCCCGGGATCAGCAGGGTGGTGATTTCCACCCATACGTCCGTTTCGTGATGGAGCCACACGAGAGTGTCGAGTACCGGTTGCAGGTGCGCGCCGCACAGGCGGACGTAGAAGTCGTCGCTGAAGCCCTTCAGGTCGACGTTGGCCGCGTCCATCTTGGAGTAGAAGTCGCCGCGCGCAACTTCGGTGATGTAGCCCGCGGTGACGGCCACCGTCTTCAGATTCCGGGCATGGCAGGCGTCGGCGACATCCATCGCGTATTCGGCGAAGATCACCGGGTCGTTGTACGTGAAGGCGATGCTGTGGCAGCCCCAGCGCACGGCCGTGTCGGCGATCTCGACCGGAGAGGCGGCGTCCATCAGGCTGTCCATGTCCCGCGACTTCGAGATATCCCAGTTCTGGCAAAACTTGCACGCCAGGTTGCAGCCGGCGGTGCCGAACGAGAACACGCTGCTGCCGGGATAGAAGTGGTTCAGCGGCTTCTTCTCGATGGGGTCGATGCAGAAGCCCGAACTGCGCCCATAGGTGGTCAGCACGATGCCATCGCCCTCGTGCATGCGCACGAAGCAGGCGCCCCGCTGGTCCGGGTGCAGCTTGCAGTAACGCGGGCAAAGATCGCACTGGATGCGCCCGTCGCCGAGCGCGTGCCAGTAGCGGCCGGGGTGATTGGCCAATTGGTTCATCAGACCTCCTGTTCGGGCTCCTCCCACTTTTCCACCGTATAGCGGGCAGCCATCAGACCATCTACCGGCTTCT
>JBFGZP010000309.1:0-3976 GCA_041586695.1 Thauera sp. | reverse complement strand
CTGGTGTAGATCGGATGGCGGACGATGGCATACATCCCGCCGGTCTTGAGTTGGCGTAGTGCCGGGACGATGGCGAGACTGCGGTTGAGCGACAGCACCCCCGCGATCTGCATCGCGGAACCGATCATCAGACCCCATTCGGCCAGGGCTGCAGGCGCATCCGTCGTCGGGCGCAGAAGCAGCGGAAGAAAGGTCCCCGCGATCGCTACCAGCCATTCCACCGGCCGGGTGGCGAGGGTCCGTGGCGGCGTGCGCAGCAGGAAGAACGCCGCGACGAGGGTTTCGGCCGCGGCGAAGACCAGCAGGCTGGTCCTTCCGCTCGAGTGCATGAAGATGGACAGGTGGGCGATCGCGAAGAACAGCCACAGGGCGGACAGCGCGGCGCCGCAAATAACTCGTGCCGGCCTCTCGTTGAGGATGTGTGCGCTACGGATCATGTTTCGTCTCTCCATGAACTGACTGCCGAGGAGGGCGCTCTGCCGTCGATGCCAATTTGCTCATCGACGGCGTGGCTCCACCCGGGACGGTGTCGAAGTCGGAAACCCGCACGGCCAAGTCTGGACGATTCCACGGGCGGCTTCCGGATCTCATGCTGAGCGTTCGCCGCCGATTCGCCATCCGCCGATGCGACTGGACGACGTGGTCGTCTCCGCCTGATCCGGCCATGACAACTGTCACCCCGGCGGTGCCCGCATGTGCTCACCGGCGTGGATGGCCGCGATCAATTCCTCGGCTGGTGCGGTCTTGGAGACGAAGGCGCAGGCGCCGAGGTGGCGGGCGCGGCGGCGAACGGAAGCTTCTGCCAGGCAGGTGAATACGATGATTGCCGCATCGCCGAGTCGGCGCAGTTGTGGGATGAGGGCGAGGCCGTCTTCGCCACCGAGATCGACGTCGAGGACGATGACGTCGGGGCGGAGGCTGCGGGCCAGTTCGAGCGCCACGCGGGCGCAGCGGGCGTGGCCGGCGACGCGCATGCGCGGGGCTTCGCCGTCGACGAGGGCGCTCACCCCCGTCAGGATCGCGCGCTGGTCGTCGACGAGCAGGACGCTGATTGCCACGGTGATTGGCGGACTGAGTGCCGGACTGAGGGTGACGCTGGACACGACGGCATGCTCCGCGAATGCGGCACGTGCCGCTGGGAGCTTCAGGATAGGGGCGACCGCGCGTCCGGGCCATGGGAAGAATCGCAGGGCCGGGGTGTGACAAAGTGCCTGCCTCGCAGGGGGCAGGGCGGCGAGCGGTCAAGGGATGACATGCGCCGCGTCGGAGCGTTCTGTGGCCGGCGCTGCGCGAGACCTGGCGGCGCCTGCGCGCATGCGAGCGCGAACACTGCCAGGCGGGCGTTCAGCTGCGGACGATGCCGAGGCCGTGCTCCATCGCGTACACATACAGCTCGAGGCGGCCGTGCACTTCCAGCTTGTGGTAGATCACGGTCAGGTGATTGCGCAGGGTGTGCTCGCTGATGCCCAGGTCCTCGGCGAGGACCAGACTCTTGGCGCCCTTGTGGCTGACGACCGCGGCGATCACGGCGAGCTCCCTCGGTGTGAGGCTGGCGATGCGGGCGTCGGCCGGGGCGGCAGCGGCCTTCGCGCCGCTCAGGATGTCCATGATGTCGCCGATGAGGGCGCGGTTGACCCAGACGTCGCCCTCGTGGACCTTTTCGATGGCGCGCAGCAGCATGTCCACCGGTTCCTCTTTCCTGACCACGCCGCGCGCGCCGGCGAGGACCGCGCGGCGATGGGCGTCGGGGTCGCGGGCACCGGTTAACACCAGCACGCGGGCGCCGAGGATCTGCATCAGCTCGGCAAGCGCGTCGGTGGAGTCGAGGCCGCCGAGGTCGAGGTCGAGCACGATGACGTCGGCGTCACGGCTGGCGGGTGAGGACAGCAGTTCCTGAATGCTGGTCGCGCTGCCGATCAGGCTCATGCGCCCGGCGGCGCTGTCGATGAGGCGTTCCAGCCCCCACAGGGTGGCGCGGTGATCATCGACAAGAAAGACTCGGATCAGGCGCGCGGTGGTCTCTAACATGGTCGGCTGCCGCTCGTGAAGTCATCGGGATGGAAATGATTAAATCAGCAAAACCATCACGTTGCAGGTCGACTACCGCACGGCCGGCGACGGATTCGGCACGTTCGACGATCGCCCGCGGCACGAAGGGCGTGCGCGGCGTGGCCGCCGCGTCGTACGCGCTGCTTATTCGCACGACGTATTGGCCGGAGTGCGCGCTGACGTCGATCTCGGCGCGCACTGCCGTGGTGTGGCGACGGATGTTGGTGAGCGCCTCGCTGACCATCGGGAAGATCTCGGCAGCGAGTTTTCGGCTCACCGACACGTCGCTTTCGCAGTTCACGACGATCTCGATGCCGAAGAGTTCGGAAAAGCGCCTGGCCTGCCGGCGCAAGGCCGGAGCAAGCGCGTCGTCCCCATTTCCCGCGCTGCTGCGCATCCCGCTCACCAGCTCGCGCAGGTGATGCAGTTCGCCAAGGACGACGTCCTGCAGCGCATGGATGTCGT
Source organism: Thauera sp. (assembly GCA_041586695.1). Lineage (GTDB taxonomy): Bacteria > Pseudomonadota > Gammaproteobacteria > Burkholderiales > Rhodocyclaceae > Thauera. The sequence continues at coordinate 1,462 of JBFGZP010000309.1, read as the reverse complement.
CGTGCAGGGGGTTGTCGGCACCAGCCCGGCGGGCGAGGGCCTCGATGCCGTACTTGAGGCCAAGGTATGGCTGGATCGCGTTGTCGTGGAGGTCGCGGCCGATGCGCGCGCGTTCGGTCGCCATTGCCTCCTCGGTGAGGCGTTCGAGCAGGCCGGCATTCTCGATCACCGGGGCGAACTGGTCCATGATCCGGCACAGCAGGTCGGCGTCGCGCGAGCGGTAGCGTCGGCGCTGCGACGCCAGCAGCAGCCGGCACGGGTGCGGCGCGCGGCGGCAGATCGGTATCGCGAGCATCGAGCGCGCGTCGAGCAGCTCGGCGAGGTGATCGGCCGTCGAGCGCGCCGCATCGGTGGGTGCCTCGGTTTCGATGTCGAAGCCGGCGTGATAACGGATCGGCATGCGCTTGAAGAGGTGTGCGACACAATGCGCCACGGCGATGTCCGGTGGCAGCCGGTGGAGCGCTTCGAGCAGCGTGTCGCGCAGTTCTCCCGACAACTCGCTGAACTTGCCGCGGCCGTCGCAGTGGAACAGGCGTGGCTCGCTGTCGGCGAGCCAGACCAGCAGCAAGCCGAGGTCGGCTTCGAAGTGCTGCATGAACGACTGCAGCAGCGATTCGCCGACGCGCTGCACGCCGAGGCGGGGGTCGGCTTCGGCGAGCAGGCGATCGGCGATGGTGACCTGCTCGTTCATCTGCACGCCGGTGCGCGCGAGGCCCGCAACCAGCGGGCCGAGCACGAGGATCGACAGCGGCCGCAGCATGCCCTCGAGCGAAAGACTGTCCGGACCGGCGCCGTGGACCATGTAGTGCACGCCTGCGGCGCCGGCGGTGGCGAACAGCGATACCACAAGGCCGGAGGCGAAGCCGAAGCTCAGTGCGGCAAACAGGACCGGGAACAGCAGCAGCAGCGTGAACAGGCTGCTGTCCGCCTGGGCGAGCCAGGCCAGCAGCAGGATCCAGGTCGCATCGACCCATGAGGTGAGGCGGGACAGGGCAGGCCGGTTGCCGTTGAGTTCCGCCCAGTACAGCCAGCCCGCGTAGGCGGCGTAGCCAAGGACGGCGAGCACGCCCGGCGCATGGCTCGCACCGGCGAGCGAGACGGCCTCGGTCACGGCGACGAGTGCGACCAGGACACGAATGTTGGCCAGGACCCGGCGCAGTTCGGGGCCCGCGATCGGACCCCCGGTCGCGGGCATGGCTGATCTTGCGGTGTTGCTTGCGCTCATCTGCGGGTGTTCTCCCTGCGGTCGTGGCGCAGTGGCACGCCCGGGCGCCGTCCTTGTCCGCTGCATCGCTTGCGGTCGGGCCGTCTCAGGCGCGCACAGGCGGATCGGGTTGCTGGCGCCGGGGTAGGGATCGGGCAAGCCGACTGCAGACAACTACGGCACCGATGGCGCCGGCTTTAGCTGTATCCCGACGGTAGGGACGATCGATGGTGCGTATGGCATCCGGACAAGCCGCGG
>JBFGZP010000308.1:0-3992 GCA_041586695.1 Thauera sp. | reverse complement strand
GGCCGCGCTCCTCGCCCAGCACGCGAGCCATCACGCGCGCGTTGGCGATCACCTGTTCCTGGTAGTTGCGGAAGCGCGGCGTGGCCGCCTCCTTGAATGCCACCGCCTTGGCGGCGATGACGAGCATCAGCGGACCGCCCTGCAGGCCGGGGAAGATGGCGGAGTTGATCGCCTTCTCGTGCTCGGCCTTCATCAGGATGATGCCGCCGCGCGGACCGCGCAGCGTCTTGTGCGTGGTCGAGGTGACGACGTCGGCGTGCGGAATCGGGTTGGGGTAGTAGCCCGCGGCGATCAGACCGGCGTAGTGGGCCATGTCTACCCAGAAGATGGCGCCCACTTCCCTGGCGATTCTGGCGAAGCGCTCGAAGTCGATGCGCAGCGAGTAGGCCGAGGCGCCGGCGATGATGATGCGCGGCTTGTGCTCGCGCGCCATCGCCTCCATGGCCTCGTAGTCGATCTCTTCCTTGTCAGTCAGGCCGTAGGCGACGACGTTGAACCACTTGCCCGACATATTGAGCGGCATGCCGTGGGTGAGGTGACCGCCTTCGGCCAGGCTCATGCCCATGATCGTGTCGCCGGGCTTGGCGAATGCCAGCAGGACGGCCTGGTTGGCCTGCGAGCCGGAGTTGGCCTGCACGTTGGCGGCGGCGGCGCCGAAAAGCTTCTTCAGGCGGTCGATGGCCAGCTGCTCGGCGACATCCACGTGCTCGCAGCCACCGTAGTAACGCTTGCCGGGATAACCCTCGGCGTACTTGTTGGTGAGCTGGGTGCCCTGGGCTTCCATCACCGCGGTGGACACGTAGTTTTCGGAGGCGATCAGCTCGATGTGAGCTTCCTGGCGGCGATTTTCAGCCTGGATGGCGGCCCAAAGTTCGGGATCGACCTTGGCGAGGGTGTCTTGCGAGGAAAACATGGCGCGGACTCGGGAAGGGTTGATTTCGAGCGCGGATATTACCATGCAGCGCCGGTGCCCACCGCAGGCGGGAAGGGGCGCGGCTCGATCGCGCGCTCAGGCGCTCGGTAGCTCGTCGAGCGCGTCGTCGATATGGCTTACGTCGGCCCACACGAGCAGGTGCCAGCCGCCCTCGCCGTGTTCCAGCCAGTTCAGCGCGGCGTTGGGGATGACGAAATCGCGCACCGCCGCCAGCGGCTTGCCGGTGGCGAGGCGGTGAGCGATGTCGAGCACGCCGCCGTGGGTCACCACCAGGACATCCTCGCCCGCGTGGCGCTGCGCGATCGCGGTGAGCGCCGCCTCGACGCGGCGGGCGAAGGTGGCGAGCGATTCACCGCCGCCGGGAAAGGCGTAGTCGGCCTCGCCGCTCCTGAAGCGGCGGAAATCGTCGGGAAGGGCCGCGGCGGCCTCGTCGTAGGTCCTGCCCTGGAAGATGCCGAAGTGGCGCTCGCGCAGTTCCGGCTGCAGCGTCGTCCTGGTGTCGCGGCCCTCAAGGATCGCATCGGCGGTCTGGCGCGCGCGCGCCAGATCGCTGCAATACACCGCGGCGAAGCGGGCTTCGCCGAGTCCGCGGGCGGTGCTCGCCGCCTGGGCGAGCCCGCGTGCGTTCAGCGGGATGTCGACGTGACCCTGCAGGCGGCGCTCCGCGTTCCAGTCCGTCTCGCCGTGACGGACGAGACAGAGGCGGGTCGCCGTCGCCTGCATGCTCACTGGGGCGCCGCCGGGGCCCCCCAGCCGCCACCACCGCCGCTATCACCCCATCCACCACCGGTGGGCACGTCGATCTCGATGGTGTCGAGATCGACCTCGACCGCGGCGTCGAGGTTGCCGGTAACCAGCTGCGGGAAGGCGATGATCAGGGCCAGCATCAGGACCTGGATCAGCACGAAGGGAATCGAGCCCGCATAGATCTGCGAGGTCCTCACTCCTTCGGTGCGCTCGCCGGTGATGCGGTCGAGGAAAGACGATGCCGGGGCAACGCTGCGCAGGTAGAACAGGGCGAAGCCGAAAGGCGGCGTCAGGAACGAGGTCTGCAGGTTCAGTGCGATCAGCACGCCGAACCAGATCAGGTCGATGCCCATCTTCTCCGCGACCGGAGCGAGCAGGGGGATCAGGATGAAGGCGATCTCGAAGAAGTCGAGGAAGAAGCCCAGCAAGAAGATCACCACGTTGACGAACAGCAGAAAGCCGAGCTGCCCGCCCGGCAGCTTGTCGAACAGATGCTCGACCCAGATCTGGCCGTCGATCGCGGTGAAGGTGAAGCTGAAGATGGTCGAGCCGATCAGGATGAAGAGCACGAACACCGACAGCTGGGTTGTCGACTCCAGGCCCTGACGCAGGGTCTTGAAATCGAGGCGCCTGCGCGCGACGGCCATGATCATCGCCCCGGTCGCGCCCATCGCGCCGCCCTCGGTCGGGGTGGCGATGCCGAGGAAGATCGTACCCAGCACGAGGAAGATGAGCGTCAGCGGCGGAATGAGGACGAAGGTCACGCGCTCGCTGATGCGCGACAGGAGGCCGAGGTTCAGTGCCTTGTTGGCGCCGGCAAGCACCATCGCCAGCATGGTGCCGAAGGTCAGGGCCACCACCAGGGTCTCGTCGAGGGCCGGTGTCTGCTCGCTACCCTTGATGGCGGTCAGGATGTCGGCATAGAAATGGCCGAACAGGCTGGACAGGGCCGTGATCACGATGGCGAACACCGCGAGCGAGCGGATCCCGGAGCTCCCGTCCGGCTCGCGGAAGGTGAGGGCTTCGGGCGGCAGCGCAGGTACCATGCGCGGCTTGAAGATCGCCAGAGCGATGATGTACAGCGCATACATTCCAACGAGCATGAAGGCGGGCAAGAAGGCGCCCTTGTACATGTCGCCGACGCTGCGCCCGAGCTGGTCGGCCATGACGATCAGCACGATCGAGGGCGGAATCGCCTGTGCCAGGGTGCCGGACGCGGTGATCGCGCCACATGCGACGGTGCGGCTGTAGCCGTAACGAAGCATGATCGGCAACGAGATCAGGCCCATCGAGATCACCGAGGCGGCCACCACGCCGGTGGTCGCCGCGAGCAGGGCGCCGACGAAGATCACCGCCAGCGCGAGGCCGCCACGGATCGGGCCGAACACCTGGCCGACCGTGTCGAGCAGGTCCTCCGCCATGCCGCTGCGCTCTAGGATCAGGCCCATCAGGGTGAAGAACGGGATCGCCAGCAGGGTGTCGTTCTGCATGATGCCGAACATCCGCAGCGGCAGCGCCTGGAACAGCGTCCCCGAAATCATGCCGAGTTCGATGCCGATGAAGCCGAACAGCAGCCCGCAGGCGGCCAGCGAGAACGCTACCGGAAAGCCCGACAACAGGAAGAAGACCACTGCGCCGAACATGATCGGCGCGAGGTTGTGCGTAAGCAGCTCAATCATTTGCGGGCCTCGCCGGAGCCGTTGTGTTCCTTGGAGAACTCGGCCTGTGTCTCGCCGTGCTCGCCGTGGTCGTCGGCGTGCTCGTTCTCGCCCAAGGAATAGGGTGCGTCGCCGGTGAGGAAGGCGATGCGCTTGATGAGTTCGGAGATGCCCTGCAATCCGAGCAGGGCAAAGCCTGCCGGCACCAGGGCGAACACGGGCCAGCGGATCAGGCCGCCGGCGTTGGACGACATCTCGCCGGACACATAGGCGTTCTCGACGATGGGCCAGGCGAATGTGATCAGGAAATAGCACATCGGCAGCATGAAGATCAGGATGCCGCCGATATCGATCAGCGTACGGGTGCGGTGACTCAGCTTGCCCGCGATGACGTCGATGCGCACGTGGGCGTTCTGCATGAAGGTGAATCCGGCGCCGAGCATGAAGACGGCGGCGAACAGGTACCACTGGATTTCGAGGAACGCGTTCGAGCCGACGTTGAACACCTTTCGCGCGATCGCGTTGAAGGTGCTGATCAGGACGGCGAGCAAGATGAGCCAGATGATGCTCTTGCCCACAAGGCGGTTGAGCGCGTCGATCAACCGGGAGATATTCAGGAGGATGCCCATGGGATCTTCGTCTGGGTGATCGGG
>JBFGZP010000307.1:0-4025 GCA_041586695.1 Thauera sp. | reverse complement strand
GAGCGCTCGCCACCGCCGCATCCGCCATCCGGCGGAAAACTGCATCACGCTCAACGAATCGAGCGGGTGAAGGGGAAGACTTTGGTCAGACCCAGGATGTCGGTGAGCAAGAGGACGAAGAACACCAGCAGGATTGCGCCGATGATGCCGCCGGCGGGTGCGCTGTCGACATGGTCGGCAAGCATCGAGGCTTCCTCGTCGGTCAAGGCGGCGATACGCTCCTGGGCGAGGGCGGTGTCGAGCCCCTGGCGTTCCATCGCGGACTGCACGTCGGCCCGCGCCAGCATCGCCGACAAGCGCGCATGACCCGATCCCGCCTGATCGGTGCTCGCCATGCGGGCGACCTGCTCGGTGGAAACGAGGCCGGCCTGTGCGGAACTGATGAAGAAGGTCGTATTGGCGAAGCAAATGGCAAGCAGGAGTGTCAGAAAGCGCTGAAGTCGATTCATTTTTTATCTCCTCGGGCGCGGGCCCCGTGTGGTGTCGATGCCTGGCGCAGGCCGCCGCTCGCGACTGCTGCCGGCCCGTCCAGTATAGGCCTGCGCGCGCGGCCCCGCTGCAGTGCAGTGCGTGATATCCGGTCGTCGATCAATTCGGGGGCACGAGGGCCTCCCGCAGGACCTTGAGGTTCTGCCTCATCATCGCGAGGTAGCTCGGGGCCGGTCCATCCGGGCCGGAGAGCGCGTCCGAATACAGCGTGCCGCCAATCGTTGCGCCGCTCTCGCTGCGGATGCGTTCGATCAGGCGCGGGTCGACCACGTTCTCGACGAACACGGCAGGGATCTTGTCCGCCTTGAGCTGGCGGATCAGCCGGGCCACGCCGTGGGCGGTCGGTTCGGCATTGTTCGAAACGCCCACCGGGGCGAGGAAGCGGATCCCGTAGGCGCGACCGAGGTAGGCGAAGGCGTCGTGCGAACTCACGACCCGGCGACGCTCCCCGGTCAGGGCGGAGAAGGCGGCGCGGAACTCCGCGTCGAGCTGCCTCAATTCGCCGTCGTAGCGCTCCGCGCGGGCGCGATAGCTCGCCGCGCCGTCGGGGTCGGCGAGCGCGAGCGCAGCGGCGATGTTGGCGACATAGCGTTGCACGTTGGCGACGTCCTGCCAGGCGTGCGGATCGACCGCGCCGCGTCTGGGCGCCGTTCCGTGGGCATGGCCGCCGGCAGCAGGCTCGGCGGCGCGCCCCATCGCGAGCGTGTCGACGCCTTCGCTGGCGACCACGATCGTGCCGGTGAAGCCGCTCGAACGCGCCAGGCGCACGACCCAGTCGTCGAAACCGAGGCCGTTCGTCACTACCAGCCCGGCGGCGCCGATGCGGCGCGCGTCCGACGGCCGCGGCTGGAAGGCGTGAGCGTCTTCGTCGGCGCCGACCAGGGCATGCACGGCTACGCGCTCGCCACCGACCTGGCGCACGAGATCGGCGAGGATGCTGAAGCTCGTCGTCACCTCGAGCGCGGCAGCCGAGGCGGTGCCGATGCCGAGTGCGAGGCCGACGAGCACACTGGCGGCTAGACGAAGGAAGCGGGCGCTCGGGCGCGGGTGCGGCGAGGCTGGGTACATCGAAGCGGCTCCGGGAAAGGGTTTCGGTCTCAGGATTCGAGGTGATGGCGGACCGGCAGGCGGCCGGCGAGCAGGCCGCCGGGGGCAGCGATCAGGGAAACGAAGTAGGCAGCACCGCAAACCAGCACGATGGCCGGGCCTGCCGGCACGTCGGCATGAAACGACAGCAGCAGGCCGACGGCGCTGGCGAGAAATGCGATCGCCACCGCCAGCAGCAACAGCGTCGTCAGGCCTTGCGCCCATAGCCGTGCAGCCGCCGCAGGCAGGATCATGATGCCGACCGCCATCAGCGTGCCGAGCGCGTGGAAGCCGCTCACCAGATTGAAGACGACGAGAACCAGGAATCCGTAGTGCGCGACCGGCGACAGGCGGCTGACGCCGCGCAGGAAGGTGGGGTCGAAGCACTCGAGCACGAGCGGCCGGAACAGCAGCGCGAGCGACAGCACGGTGAGGCTGGCGATGCCGGCGATGAGCAGCAGCGAATCGTCGTCGAGGGCGAGCACCGAGCCGAACAGCACGTGCAGCAGGTCGAGGTTCTTGCCGCGCAGCGACACGATCATGACCCCGGCGGCGAGCGACAACAGGTAGAAGGCGGCCAGGCTGGCGTCCTCCTTGAGGACCGAGGCGCGCGTGACCACACCCGCCGCCAGCACCACGACCAGTCCGGCGACGATCCCGCCGATCGTCATCGCCCCCAGCGACAGGCCGAAGGCGAGGTAGCCGAGCGCGGCGCCGGGCAGGATGGCGTGACTCATCGCGTCACCCATCAGGCTCATGCGGCGCAGCAGCAGGAATACGCCCACCGGTGTCGCACCCAGTGCGAGGGCGAGGCAACCGGCCAGCGCCCGACGCATGAAGGGGAACTCGGTGAAGGGGCTGAACAGGAGATCGATCACGGCAGGGATGTAGGCAGGGGTGTTGGCAGCTCGGCTGCAGGCGCGCTAGTGGCGATGTCCGGCGTGCCCCCGATGGACAGCGGAGGCGTGCTCGTGAGCGTGATCGCCGGCATCCGGCGGGATGTCGGTCGGGCGCTCGAGATGGCACTCCGGCGCATGTTCGTCGAAGGCCTCGGACAGGCGACGGGCGCGGGCGAGCAGGACGGGAGTGAGGACCTGGTCGGTCGGACCGAAGGCGACCGGCGTGCGCGACAGCAGCAGGCTGGTCGGGAAATGGCGGCGGACCTGTTCGAGGTCGTGCACCACGGTGAGGATGGTGCGGCCCTCGCCATGCCAGCCGAGGATCAGATGAATGAGATCCTCCACGGTGCGGCTGTCGATGGCGGCGAAGGGTTCGTCGAGCAGGATCAGCGGGGCGTCCTGCAGCGTCAGGCGGGCAAAGCGCGCGCGTTGCAGCTGGCCGCCGGAGAGCGAGCCGATCGGGCGCGCTTCGAAGCCGGTCAGCCCGACCGCGGCCAGGGCCTGGCGTACCCGTTCGCGTCGTGCGCGACCGAGGCGGCCGAAGGCACCGATCTCGCGCCATAGGCCCATCGCCACCATGTCGAACACCGATACCGGAAAGCTGTGGTCGAGCTCTCCGCGCTGCGGCATGTAGGCCAGCCCGCCGGGCGGAAGCGCGGCCATCTCGATGTGGCCGCCTATGGGGCGCAGTTCGCCGGCGAGGCCTTTGAGCAGCGTGGACTTGCCTGCGCCGTTGGGGCCGATGACGGCGACCAGCGCGCCTGCGGAAATCTCGCCGCTGAGGTGATGGACCGCGGGATGGCGGTCGTAGCCCAGGGTCAGGTTGTCGAAACGTATCAGGGGAGGCAGGGCGGGGTGCATGTCAGTTCAGCGCCCAGGCCACGACCAGCCACAACAGGCCGACGGCGGCGCAGGCCAGGGCGAGGCGCAGGCCGAGGCCGGCACCGAGCAGGCTGCGGCGGGGGGACGAAGCATGAAGGCTCATCGCTTCGATGCCTGAACGTGCCGGCGGCCGCAATCTGCGCACGCGCCGTGCAGCACCAGCTCGGCCCGGTCGAGCTCGAATCCCGCCGGCAGCGGCGGAGTCGTCGTGGCCGGCACATCATCGAGACAGACGATCTGGCCGCAGCGCTCGCAATGGAAGTGTGCGTGGCGGTGTTCTTCGCCGTGGGCGATCTCGAAGCGCCAGGCGCGCTCGCCGCTGGCGATGCGGCGACCGATGCCTTGTTCGACCAGCCAGTCGAGCGCGCGGTAGAGGGTCACGCGGTCGTGAGGGATGTCGGCGGCGGCGAGTGCTGCACCGACTTCGTCGTGTGACAGCGGATGGGCGCTCGCCTGCAGCGTTTCGACGACCGCGATCCGCGTGCGCGTGACACGTCCACCGCAGGCGGCAATCAGCGCGCGCGCGTCACTGCGCGATGGAGCGGGATCGGGATGCTTGTCACTGGCGGTCATGCTCGGGCCGGGCGATGCTGATGCAACATTGTAGCATCAGTGACCGTCGAGGCGACGAACGCGCGCGCTTCGGCGTTTGCCCTGGCCAGCGGTATG
>JBFGZP010000306.1:0-4029 GCA_041586695.1 Thauera sp. | reverse complement strand
TAGCGCTCCCCGGTGTCCGACAGCACGGTAACGATGCAGCGTGGACGATGGCGCGCCGCGACGCTGAGCGCGACGTGCACGAAGGCACCGGAGGAGGGGCCGACGAAGAGCCCGATCCGGGCCAGACGCCGGCACATCGCCACCGCCTCGTCGAGGCTGACGCCGACACGCTCGTCGATGAGGCTCTCGTCTAGCAGCGCCGGGACGATGTCGCCCGCATGGCCCAGGGGCTTCAGCCCTTCGATGCCGGGAAAGGTCTCGGGGATCGCGGCGACGATCCTGAGCGTCGCACAGGCCTCGCGCAGGCGGCGACCCGCGCCGGTGAGCGTGCCGCCGGTGCCGACACCGGCGACCAGGCAATCCGGCAGCAGGCCGCAGCGCACGGCGACGTCGGCGAGCATTTCCACCGCGGTGCCCTCGTAGTGGGCTCGCCAGTTGTCTTCGTTGGCGTACTGGTCGCACAGCCAGTAGCGCTCGGGCGCGATCTCGGCGAGCCGGTGCGCCTCGCGCAGGGCGTGGTCGTAACCCTCGATCGGGTCGGTCAGGATCAGCTCGGCGCCGTGGGCGAGGATGCGCTCGAGGCGCTCGGTGCTGGCATTGCCGGGCACGACGATGCTCACCGGGATGCCGAATGCGGCGCCGATCTGCGCGTAGGAGATGCCGGCATTGCCGGACGAGGAGTCGAGCAGCCGCCGGCCGGCGGCGAAGCGGCCCTCGTCGAGCGCGCGGGTCAGCATCCGCGCCACCGGGCGATCCTTGATCGAACCGCCCGGATTGACGCTCTCGAGCTTGGCGAAAAGGCGGGTCTGCGGCGCCACTTCTGCGACGAAGGGGATCTCGACCAGCGGGGTGGCGCCGATCGCGGCGAGCAGGGCCTGCGCGTTGTCGCAGCGGTTCGGCGAAGGGGAGGGCGAAGGGGAGGGCGAAGGGGTATCCATCGCGCGCACGCTCCTCAGCCGGCGCTGGCGCAGAAGTGTTCGTAGTCGATGTAGCCGGGGAAGCTCGCGTCGTCGCCACACCAGGCACAATGCGGGTCGCGCTCGACTCGATAGTCGGTGAAGCGCGCCGCGAGCGCGTCGTAGGCGAGCAGGCGGCCGACGAGTGGATCGCCGATGCCCAGCAGGATCTTCAGCGCCTCGACCGCCTCGAGCAGGCCGACCACGCCCGGCAGCACGCCGAGCACGCCTGCCTCGGCGCAGGAGGGGGCGAATTCCGCCGGCGGGGGCTCGGGGAACAGGCAGCGGTAGCATGGCCCGCGTCGCTCCGGACAGCCTGGCCAGAACACCGTCACCTGCCCCTCGAACCGATAGACCGAACCATGCACGCAGGGCAGACCGAGCTTCACGCAGGCGTCGTTCACCAGATAGCGGGTGGGAAAATTGTCCGAGCCGTCGACCACCAGATCGTAGCCCTGCAGGATGTCCTCGATATTGTCGCTGTCGAGGCGGGTCTCGAAGGTGTTGATCGTTACGTCCGGATTCAGGGCCTGGAGCGTGCGCTGCGCCGAGGTGACCTTGGGGGTGCCGACGCTGTCATCGGTATGCAGGATCTGGCGCTGCAGGTTGCTGCGGTCGACGACGTCGTCGTCGACCAGGCCGAGCGTGCCGACGCCCGCCGCGGCGAGGTAGAACGCCGCCGGCGAGCCGAGCCCGCCCGCGCCCACCAGCAGCACGCGCGCGTCGAGCAGGCGCAACTGACCGGCCTCGCCGACCTCGGGCATCAACAGATGACGCGAGTAGCGCGCACGTGCCGCCTGGTCGAGTTGCGCCGGCACCTCGAAGGGCAGGCCTTCGGCCTTCCAGCGCCCGAAGCCGCCCGCAATCGACTTGACCCGGCGGTAGCCGAGGCGCTGCAAGGTCTCCGCGGCGAACAGCGAACGCACGCCGCCGGCGCACATCGTCACCACCGGGCGGTCGAAATCCGGCACCGCGTCCTCGACGCGCAGTTCCAGAAAGCCGCGTCCGAGGCGCAGTGCGCCGACCGGGCTGCCAGCGGCGATTTCGTCGGCCTCGCGCACGTCGATCAGGGCCGCGCCCTGCGCCTGCAGGGCGAGCGCCTCGCGCGGCGCCACCTCGCCGATGCTGGCCTTCAGTTCAGCCAGCCGCTTTTCCTTCGCACTCATCGTTGCCTCCCGCCACCGCGGGAACGATGGCGATCACGTCGCCCGTCTGCAAGCGCGTGCCCAGGCCGTCTAGCTGACGGACGTTGCGCTCGCCGACGAAGAGGTTCACGAACTGGCGCGGCTCGCCCTCGGGCCCTAGCACGCGCTCGAGCAGGCCCTCGTGTGCCGCGCCGAGGGCGGCAAGCGCCTCGGCCACCGTGTCGCCGGCGGCCTCGACCTCGTCACGCCCGCCGGTGTAGCCGCGCAGGGGGGTCGGTATGCGGATCGTGACCATGGTCATGACTGGATTTCCTCCTGCTCGAAGGCAGTGTCCGCCAGGCGCCAGGACGTCATTTCGGAGACTCCCGCCTGCCCTACCGCCAGGATGACGTAGGACCACTGCGGCCACGCCGCCGCGAGGTCGGTCGAAGAGGGCCGCGCCGGATGATCCGGGTGCGTATGCCAGACGCCGACGAGTTCCAGGTGACGGTGCCTCGCGTCGCGATCCGCGGCGAGGAAATCCTGCGGATCGATCTCGTAGCGGTCGTGGGCGCGTTCGGTGCGCAGATTGCGGGCCTGGCGAACATCCACGACGGCGTTGCATGCGCCGACGCTGCGACCGATCAGCAATCCGCAGGCCTCGTGCGGATAGGAAGTGCATGCCCAGGCTTTCAGGCGGGCGCGCAGGACATCCGGAATGCGCAGAATCCTCGACACCGTGGCGTTCTCCTCGCTATAAACATTTGAACCACAGCGGGAGCACAGGTTCATTCACCGCTCCGGGCCATGCCGGGCGCGGCGGTCAGCGCCCAGGCGGCAACTGCCAGGCGCGGGCGACGATCTCGAACGAGCGCAGGCGCGCCGCGTGATCGAATATCTGCGCCGTCAGCATCAGTTCGTCGGCGCCGGTGTCCCCGGCCAGCTTGTTCAGGCCCTCGCGAACCCCATCGGCGTCGCCCACTGCCGAGCAGGCCAGCGATTCGGCCGCGTGAGCGAGTTCGGCCGGGGACCAGTCGCTGTCGACAAAGGGGGCGGGCGCCTCGAGCGGGCCGCGGATGCCGCGCGCGATCTTGGTGAAGCGGCTGCGCAGCGAGCTGAACTGGAAAATGGCCTCGTCCTCGGAGTCGGCGGCGATGGCGTTTGCACAGACGATCACATACGGCTTGTCGAGCGCGGCCGAAGGCTGGAAGCGGCTGCGATAGAGTTCGATCGCGCGCAGCAGGAAGCGGGGCGCGAAGTGCGAGGCGAAAGCGAAGGGCAGGCCGAGGTGGGCGGCGAGTTCGGCGCTGTAAAGGCTCGAGCCCAGCAGCCAGATCGGGACCTTCAGGCCGGCACCGGGCACGGCCTGCACGGCCTGGCCGGGCTGCGCGGGCTCGAAGTAGGACTGCAGTTCGAGTACGTCCTGGGGAAAGCTGTCGTCGCTGCCGGCAAGGTGGCGGCGCAGCGCGTGCGCCGTGCGCTGGTCGGTGCCGGGAGCGCGGCCGAGGCCGAGGTCGATGCGGCCGGGGAAAAGCGACTCCAGGGTGCCGAACTGTTCGGCGATCACCAGCGGCGCGTGATTGGGCAGCATGATCCCGCCGGCACCGACACGCATCGATGACGTCGCCGCGGCGACATGGCCGATCACGACCGCAGTCGCGGCGCTGGCGATGCCGGTCATGTTGTGGTGCTCGGCGAGCCAGTAGCGCAGGTAGCCCCAGTGCTCGGCATGGCAGGCGAGATCGCGCGTGTTGCGCAGGGCGTCGGCCGGCGTGCTGCCTTGCGGGACGGGCGCGAGATCGAGGATGGATAGTGGTATCGACGGAAGGGGCATGTTGGAGCTTGCTAGAATCGCTGACCCTGCATTACGCCACAGCGCCGCGATGACTGCAAAACCGATCGATGTCGCGATCCTCACCGAGGACCGCTACCTGGCGCCCGACGCGCGC
>JBFGZP010000305.1:0-4064 GCA_041586695.1 Thauera sp. | reverse complement strand
CCGTCGAACCGGCCTGATCGACAGCGGGATCTCGAGGGAGTGCCACCATCAAGCGCAACAAGGGCTTCAAGCCGATCGACGAGCGTATCGAGGCCCTCGCGGACCCGCTCCCCGACTCCGAGCGCAAGCTGGCGGAATTGCTGACCGCGCAGCCGGCCCTGCTCGCCACCCACTCCGCCACCGAACTGGCCGCAATCGCGGGCAGTTCGAAGGCGGCGGTGACACGGTTCATCCAGCGCGTGGGTTATGAAGGCTTCGCCGACGCGCGCCGCGAGGCGCGAGAGGCCCAGCGCTGGGGCGCGCCCACTTTCCAACTCGCCCCCGGCCTGCCCGCCGAATCGGAACAAGCCTTCGGCGAGCACCTGCGGCGCGATCTCGAGAATCTCGCGCGGACCTTCGAGCGCCTCGCCGCCGGTGTCGTCGACCCGGCCCTGGCCGCGCTCGCCGGGGCACGCCGCATCGTCGTCGTCGGTTATCGAAACAGCCATGCGCTGGCGCACTACTTCGCGCGTCAGCTGATCCTGCTGAAGGACAGCGTCAGCCTGTTGCCCCAGCCCGGCCAGACCGTCGGCGAAGACCTCGCCACGCTGAGCCCCGAGGACGTGGTCGTGATCCTCGCCTTCCGCCGCCGCGTGCCGCTGGTCGCCCAGATCGCGCGCCATGCGCTCAAGGCAGGGTCGCCGGTGCTCGTCCTCACAGACTCCGGCACGCCGGGCCGCGAGCTCGACGCCACCTGGCGCATCAACTGCGAGACCCACGGCTCGGCCCAGTTCGACTCCTATGCGGCGCCGATGAGCGTGCTCAACCTGCTCGTCTCGGCGCTTGCACGCCGGCCCGAGATCCAGGCGGCCAACCGCCTGCGCTGCGCCGAGCGCCTGCACGAGGCGTTCGAGGAACTGTAGCAGCCGCGCCCGCCGGCCTGCGTCCCCACGCCCGGCACTGAAAGCCAATCGAAAGGCCTCCTCCGTATCGTCCGTCTCCATGCAGGAACGGACCTTGTTGCCCTGCAGCTGCAACCCATAACCGGAGGAGAACTCATGTTGATCAAGAAGACCTTGTTCGCCGTTGCCGCCACGGTCGCGATGAGCGCCGTGCACGCCGCACCCGAAAAGACCGAATGCATCGCCCCGGCCAAGCCGGGCGGCGGATTCGACCTGACCTGCAAGCTCGCCCAGGGCGGCCTGCAGGAAGGCAAATTCATCGACTCGCCGATGCGCGTCACCTACATGCCGGGCGGGATCGGCGCCGTTGCCTACAACACCGTGATTGCCAACCGCCCTGACGAGCCCGGCACGATCGTCGCCTTCTCCGGCGGCTCGCTGCTCAATCTCGCGATCGGCAAGTTCGGCCGCTACACGGTCGACGACGTGAAGTGGGTCGGCAGCGCAGGCGCCGACTACGGCGCGATCATCGTGCGCGCGGATTCGCCCTATTCCAACCTCAAGGACCTGATGGTCGCGCTCAAGGCCGATCCGTCGAAGATCGTGTTCGGGGCCGGTGGTTCGGTCGGCAGCCAGGACTGGATGAAGTCGGCCATGGTGGCGAAGGCCGCCGACGTGGACTTCAAGACCATGCGCTACGTCGCCTTCGAAGGCGGCGGCGAGGCGATGACGGCGCTGCAGGGCGGTCACGTGCAGGTCTATTCGGGCGATGCCTCGGAAGTGGCGGCGCATGTGAAGGGCGGACGCGTTCGCGTCCTCGGCATCCTCTCGGCCGATCGCCTGCCGGGCGAGCTCAACGCCATCCCGACCGCCAAGGAGCAGGGCTACGACGTCGAGTGGCCGATCATTCGTGGCTACTACATCGGCCCGAAGGTTTCGGATGCCGACTACCAGTGGTGGGTGCAGACCTTCGACAAGATGCTGGTCTCGCCGGAATTCGCCAAGTTGCGCGAAGCCCAGGGCCTCTTCCCGTTCGACATGACCGGCGCCAAGCTCGACGCCTACGTCAAGGAGCGCGTCAAGCACTACGGCGAGCTGGCGAAGGAATTCGGCATGGTCGCGCAGTAAGTTCGACCGCGGCGCCGGTCACGACATTGCGCCGCCGCGGCGGCGCCAGTTGCATCGGCGCAATCCATCCACGCGACTGGAGAACATCATGAGCGAACGAATCTTTGGCGTCTTTCTGCTGCTGGTATCGATAGGCGGCGTCTTCATCGGTTGGGACCTGAAAGCCCCGATCTCCTACGAACCTGTCGGTCCGCGCGCGTTTCCGCTGCTGGTGTTCGCGCTGCTCGGAATCTGTGCCGTGTCCCTGATGCTGAGCAAGCGCCCGGCCACCGCATGGGCGCCGCCGCCGGTGCTGCTTCGCGTCGGCGTGATGTTCCTGGTGGTGCTGGCCTACGCGCTGCTGTTCGACAAGCTGGGCTTCATCATCTCCACCGCCCTCATGACCGTCCCGCTCGCGCGCTTCTTCGCCGGCAACTGGAAGCAGGCGTGTGTCGCCGGCGCCGTGCTCGGCGTCGCGCTGTTCCTGCTCTTCGACCGGGTGCTCGACGTCGCGCTGCCGACGGGCTACTGGCTCAAGCCACTACTGGGGTAAGTCATGGAAATCATCTCTCATCTGATCGACGGTTTCGGCGTCGCCGGCACGCCGACCAATCTCATGATCTGCCTGATCGGTGCCTTCCTCGGCACCATCATCGGCATGCTGCCCGGGCTCGGGCCGATCAACGGCGTCGCCATCCTGCTGCCCATCGCCTATGCGATGAAGCTGCCGCCTGAATCGGCCCTGATCCTGCTTGCCGCGGTCTATTCCGGTTGCGAGTTCGGCGGCCGCATCTCCGCCATCCTGATCAACGTGCCGGGCGACGCCGGCGCGGTGATGACGACGCTCGACGGCTATCCGATGGCGAAGAAAGGCCTCGCCGGACCGGCACTGTCGATCTCGGCGATCGCATCCTTCACCGGTGCCATCATCGCCACCGTCGGCATCGTCGCCTTCGCGCCGATCCTCGCCAACTGGGCGCTGGCCTTCGGCCCGGCCGAGTACTTTGCGCTGATGGTGCTGGCGCTGTCCTGCCTCGGCGGCCTGGTGGGCGACTCGCTGCTCAAGGCCATGGTCGGCGTTCTCATCGGCCTGATGCTTGCCTGCGTCGGCATCGACTCCAACAGTGGCGTTTATCGCTACACCTTCGACATGCTGCACCTGTCGGACGGCATCCCCTTCATCGTCGTGGTGATCGGCCTGTTCGCGGTCAGCGAGCTGATGCTGATGCTGCAAGGCCATCACGGCGGCGTGCAGGCGGTCGAGGTGACCGGCCGGACGATGTTCAACATGCAGGAATTCATGCTCGCCAAGTGGACCATCCTGCGCTCGTCGGTGGTCGGGTTCTTCGTCGGCGTACTGCCGGGCGCTGGGGCATCGATCGCCTCAGCGATGACCTACTCCATGGAGCGCCGCATGGCCGGCAAGGACCACGAGTTCGGCGAAGGTGACGTGCGCGGCGTGGCCGCACCGGAAGCGGCGAACAACGCCTCGGCCTACGGTTCGCTGATCCCGATGCTGACCCTCGGCGTGCCCGGTTCGGGCACCACCGCGGTGATGATCGGTGCGCTCACGCTGTACAACATCACGCCGGGCCCGACGCTGTTCCAGGACCAGCCGGTGATCGTATGGGGCCTCATCGCCTCGCTGGCGATCTGCAGCGTGATGCTGGTGCTGATGAACATCCCGCTGATCAAGCTCTTCGTCAAGTTCCTGCAGATTCCCAACTGGGCGCTGGTGCCGGGCGTCGCCGCGGTATCGATGGTGGGGGTGTATGCGGTGCATGGCACGACCTTCGACCTCATCCTCGGCACCCTGCTGGGCGGCTTCGGTTTCCTGCTCAGGGCCATGAACTTCCCGATGGCGCCGTTCATCCTCGGCTTCGTGCTCGGCGACATGATGGAGCAGAACCTGCGCCGGGCGCTGTCGATCAGCAATGGCGAACTCGACATCCTGTTCGCGAGCCCGATCTCGATCGGCCTGTGGGTCGCGGCGATCGCGATGCTGGTGGGCCCGCGCGTGGCCAAGGCCATCGATGCGCGCCGTTCGCGGTTCGCGACCACCTGAGCCTCGACGCT
>JBFGZP010000304.1:0-4106 GCA_041586695.1 Thauera sp. | reverse complement strand
GGCACGCGAGGAGACGGACATGACGGACACCGGTTTTTCCAGTTCGACGCGGGATATTCCCGCGGTATCCGCGATTCCGCGTCATATCGCCATCATCATGGATGGCAACGGGCGTTGGGCGCGCAAGCGCTTCATGCCGCGCGTGGCGGGACACAGCCGGGGAGTGGAGTCGGTCCGTGCAATCATCCGTGCCTGCATGGAGCGCGGGGTTGAGTACCTGACGCTGTTCGCCTTCAGTTCGGAGAACTGGCGTCGCCCGGCCGACGAAGTGTCCTTCCTGATGCAGCTCTTCCTGAAGTCGCTGCAAAAGGAGGTCGTACGCCTGCACGAGAACGGCATCCGTTTTCGCGTCATCGGCGATCTCTCGCGTTTCGATTCCAGCCTCGTGTCCATCATCCGCGACGCGGAGGCCATGACGGCGGGCAATACCCGCTTCAAACTCACCATCGCGGCCAACTACGGCGGGCGCTGGGACATCCTCAACGCGGTAGCGAAGATGGTTGCGCGCCGGCCGGGGCCTGCCAGCGGGTACAGCGAGGACGACCTCGCGGCCGAATTGTCGATGAACTTCGCGCCCGAGCCCGATCTGTTCATTCGTACCGGTGGCGAGAAGCGGATCAGCAACTTCCTGCTCTGGCAACTCGCCTACACCGAGCTCTACTTCACCGACACGCTGTGGCCCGATTTCAACGCCTCGGCGCTCGACCGGGCGATCGCCTCGTACAAGGGACGTGAGCGTCGCTTCGGTCGCACCAGTGAGCAACTCGTGAGCCCCGATGCCGATGAGGCCGCGGGGCGAAATGCTTAAGGCGCGCGTTCTCACTGCAGTTCTCCTGCTTGCCGGGCTACTGTCCGCCTTGTTCCTGCTGCCGGCCGCGGGCTGGCTGCTGGTGTGCGCTCTCGTATGCGGCGGCGCGGCCTGGGAGTGGGGCGGACTGGCCGGCTTCGGCCGCGGCGTCCGGTTCGTCGTCGCCGGCGTTTTCGCCTTGCTGTGCCTGGTGTTGGGCATGGCCGCGGGTCTGGGCCAGGAGGCCCCTGCGGTGCCGGGTCTGCTGCTGCCGGTCTATGCGGCGGGTGCACTGTTCTGGTTGCTCGCCGTCCCGGCCTGGCTGCAGCGGAAATGGCGGCTCGGCCAACCGGTGCTCGCGGTGGCGGTCGGACTCGTCGTGCTGCTACCCCCTGCGCTCGCACTCGCCCATCTGCGCACCTATGGACCCTGGGTGTTGCTGGCCATCATGGCGGTGGTCTGGATCGCCGACATCGCCGCCTATTTTTCCGGCCGCGCGTTCGGCCGGCGCAAGCTCGCGCCGTCGATCAGCCCCGGCAAGACCTGGGAGGGCGCGTTTGGCGCAGCGGCGGGCGTGCTGGTTTTCGGCTACGTCGTTGCAGATCTGGCGGGGGTGAACCTGCCGGGTGGCCTCGCGCTGCTCGTGCCGCTGCTGCTGTTCTGGACGGCCATGAGCATCATCGGCGATCTCTTCGAATCGCTCCTCAAGCGCCAGGCCGGCGTCAAGGACAGCGGCGCGCTGCTGCCGGGCCATGGTGGAATCCTCGACCGGATCGACAGTCTTACGTCGACACTCCCGCTGGCAGGCCTTGCCGTGATCCTGTTTGCTCCCTGACCGGGTCCTAGCACTTTCCATGACAGAACATCGAATCCAGCGCATCACCGTCCTGGGCGCAACCGGGTCGATCGGCCAGAGCACGCTCGACGTTGTTGCCCGCCATCCGGAGCGCTTCGAGATCTTCGCCCTGAGCGCACTGCGCCAGGACCAGAAGCTGCTCGAGCAGTGCCTGCGCTTTGCCCCGCGCATCGCGGTGATGACCGAGACCGCCGCCGCCGATCGGCTTCGCGCCGCATTGCGCGCCGCGGGCAGTCGTACCGAGGTGCTGGTGGGGGCCGGGGCGCTGGACGAAATCGCTTCCGCGCCTGAGGTCGATGCGGTGATGGCCGCCATTGTCGGTGCGGCCGGCCTGCGCCCGACTCTGGCTGCGGCGAGGGCGGGCAAGCGGATTCTGCTCGCCAACAAGGAGGCGCTGGTGCTGTCCGGTCAGCTGTTCATGGACGCGGTGGCGGCGAGCGGTGCCTCGCTGCTTCCCATCGACAGCGAACACAACGCCGTCTTTCAGGCGCTGCCGGCAGACTACGCGCGAAGCCCCTCCGCAGCTGGTGTTCGACGCATTCTGCTGACAGCATCAGGGGGGCCGTTCCGGATGACGGCGGTGGAGGCGTTGGCCGACGTGACGCCCGAGCAGGCTTGTGCTCATCCGAACTGGGTGATGGGGCGCAAGATCTCGGTCGACTCCGCCACGATGATGAACAAGGGGCTCGAGGTGATCGAGGCCCACTGGCTGTTCGGGGCGCACGCCGATGCGATCGAGGTCGTCGTCCATCCCCAGAGCGTGATCCACTCGATGGTGGAATATGCCGATGGCTCGGTCATCGCCCAGCTCGGCAATCCCGACATGCGTACGCCGATCGCCCATGCCCTCGCCTGGCCGGCGCGCATCGAGGCCGGGGTTCGACCACTCGATCTGTTCGAGGTCGCCCGACTCGATTTCGAGCGGCCGGATTTGAAGCGCTTTCCCTGCCTGGCGCTGGCCTTCGAGGCGCTGCGCGCGGGCGGTGCTGCGCCGGCGGTGCTCAATGCCGCCAACGAGGAGGCCGTCGCCGCCTTCCTCGACCGTCGCATCGGTTTTCTGCAGATCGCGGATGTTATTGTCGCTTGCCTGGAACGGGCCGAGGGGCTTGCGGTCGATTCGCTGGACGCAGTGTTTGCGGCCGACGCCCGCGCACGCGCAGATGCCCGCTCCGAGATCCATAACCGACAAGCGACCCGATGAGCCTGCTGAGCTATCTCGTTCCCTTTGCCCTCGCCCTGGGGGTGTTGATCCTGGTCCACGAACTGGGTCACTTCACCGTCGCGCGCTGGTGCGGCGTGAAAGTGCTGCGCTTCTCGGTCGGTTTCGGCAAGCCGCTGCTGCTGCGGCGTGCCGGTGCCGACAACACCGAGTGGGCGCTGGCGGCGTTTCCGCTCGGCGGTTACGTGAAGATGCTCGATGAACGCGAGGGCGAGGTCGCACCGGCCGAACTGCATCGCGCCTTCAACCGACAGACCGTATGGCGCCGCTTTGCCATCGTCGCCGCCGGGCCGCTGGCCAATTTCCTGCTCGCGATCGTGCTCTACTGGGGCCTGTTCGTGGTCGGTACCGACGAGTTGCGCCCGCGTCTTGCCCTGTCGGACACGCCGGCCATTTCCGCGGCTGCCGGAATCCGCGATGGCGACCTCGTCGTCGCCGTCGACGACGAGCCGGTGCGGAGTTGGCAGGAGTTGCGCTGGTCGCTGCTGCGCCATGCGCTGGACAGCCGACGGGTGGTGCTGCAGGTCCGAACGCTCGAGGAGGTCGACGCTTTCCGTTCCCTCGATCTGTCCGGCATCGCGATCGACGACGGCAGCAGCGACCTCGTCGCCCGCATCGGCCTCAAGCCCTGGCGCCCGCCGCTTCCGGCGACGATCGGCCGGCTGGTCGAGGGGGGTGCAGCCGAGCGTGCGGGCTTGCTCGTCGGCGACGAGGTCGTCGCCATCGACGGAGAACAAATCGACGCCTGGGAGCAACTCGTGGAGCGCGTGCGCATGGCCGCTGGCCGGTCGCTGCGAGTGGAAGTGATGCGGGACGGCGTCCGCCGCGCCTTCGACCTGCAGCCGGACGAATATACCGAAGGAGGTGAGCGTATCGGTCGTATCGGTGTCGCGGTGGCGGAGCCGGCGCCCGGCGGGCTCTCGATGTTCGCGCAGGTGAGCTACGGTCCGGTCGAGGGCATGGTCAAGGCGGTGCGCCAGACGTGGGAAACCAGCGTGCTTAGCCTGCAGATGATCGGGCGCATGTTAACCGGTGATGTGTCGTGGAAGAACCTCTCCGGCCCGGTCACGATTGCGGACTACGCGGGGCAGACCGCGCAGCTCGGCCTGAGTCATTACCTCAAGTTCGTCGCCCTCATCAGCATCAGCCTGGGCGTGCTGAACCTGCTGCCCATCCCGGTGCTGGATGGCGGGCATTTACTGTATTATACGGTCGAGATAATCAAGGGCGGCCCGATTCCGGAG
>JBFGZP010000303.1:0-4110 GCA_041586695.1 Thauera sp. | reverse complement strand
TACTGCTTGCCCGCCAGCATCTTTTCCAGCGCATCGAATCGGCGCCCGATCGTGCCGCGCTGTACTTCCTTCATCTCCGGCGTAAGCGCAGGGTTGAAGAGGGCACCGATCTGCTTGTGGATTTCCGTTGCGACGAAATTGAGCATTTCCATTTCGTGGTAGCGTTCCATCGTGCCGAGCGTCGATGCCAGCCCCGACTCCGGTTTCTGGTCGGCGAGGAATTGCAGGATGACGGCGGCCTCGGTCAATACCTTGCCGTCGTCGAGCACCAGCGTGGGGACGTAGCCTTTAGGATTGATCTTCCAGTAGTCGCCGCCTGCGGCAGTCTTCTTGTTGGGGATGTCGACCTTGTCGAGTTCGACGGCGTGCGCGGTCTCGCGGGCGATGATGTGCACCGCCATAGAGCAGGCACCGGGTGCGTAGTAGAGTTTCATCGTGTTATCTCCGGGCTTGAGTGGCAGGTCTGAGCTGCGTGTGCGGGCCGGAAGGCCTTGCCAGGACGTCCGCCGCGCCGACGGGGCCATGGCTGGAGCAGAGTCTTTCACACATGCCGGGGGCCGTCCAAGGCGTCGCTCCCGCCGACATGGATTCAACATAGCCGACAACCGCCGTCGTGCAAGCGAATCCCGAGCGCGCCGGGTGCCCGAGGTTCTCATCCCCGATGCGACGGCAAAGCCTGCGGGCTGGACCAGTCGGGGGCAAGGGGCACACAATCCGTCCCACAGCAAATCGAGATGGCAGGAGGCGCACATGGACTACCCCGACACCCAGCTCATGATCGGAGGCCGCTGGCAGGATGCAACCGACGGTCGCACGCTAGCCGTATGCAACCCCGCCTCAGGTGAGGAGATCGGCCGCGTCGCCCATGCCGGCATCGCCGATCTCGACCAGGCGCTGGCGGCGGCACACAAGGGCTTCGAAACCTGGCGCGAGCTGCCCGCGATCGAACGCGGCCGGATCATGCGCCGCGCCGCCGGCCTGATGCGCGAGCGCGCCGACGACATCGCCGCCATCCTGACCCTGGAGCAGGGCAAGCCGCTGGCCGAGGCCAAGCTCGAGACCAGGGCGGCCGGCGACATCCTGGAATGGTTTGCCGACGAGGGGATGCGCGTCTACGGCCGCGTCGTGCCGGCCCGCAATCTCGCGGTGCGCCAACTGGTGCTGAAGGATCCGGTCGGGCCGGTGGCAGCGTTCACGCCATGGAACTTTCCGGTCAACCAGGTGGTGCGCAAGGTGTCTGCCGCGCTCGCCACCGGCTGTTCGATCATCGTCAAGGCGGCCGAGGAAACGCCCGCCGCCCCGGCCGCGCTGATCCGTGCGCTGGTCGACGCCGGCGTGCCGGAAGGCGTCGTGGGCCTGGTGTACGGCAACCCCGCCGAGATCTCCGGCTACCTGATTCCGCATCCGGTCATCCGCAAGATCACCTTCACCGGCTCCACGGTGGTAGGCAAGCAGCTGGCGGCGCTTGCCGGCCAGCACATGAAGCGCGCGACCATGGAGCTCGGGGGCCACGCCCCGGTGATCGTGGCCGAGGACGCCGACGTGGAACTGGCGGTGAAGGCCGCGGGTGCGTCCAAGTTCCGCAACGCCGGACAGGTCTGCATCTCGCCGACGCGCTTTCTCGTGCACGAGAGCATCCGCAAGGATTTCGCCGCGGCACTGGCGAAGCATGCGCAGGCGCTGGCGGTCGGCGACGGCCTGGCGGCCGGCACGCAGATGGGGCCGCTGGCCAATCCGCGCCGCCTGACCGCCATGGCCGAGCTCATGGATGACGCCGTGCAACGCGGGGTGACCGTGGCCGCCGGGGGCGAGCGAATCGGCGACAAGGGCAACTTCTTCGCCCCCACCGTGCTCGTCGATGTGCCGCTCGAAGCAAAGGTGTTCAACGACGAACCCTTCGGGCCGGTGGCGGCGGTGCGCGGCTTCGACACCCTGGAGCAGGCCATAGCCGAGGCCAATCGCCTGCCGTACGGGCTCGCCGGCTATGCGTTCACGCGCTCGCTCAAGAACGCCCACTTGCTGGCGCAGCGCGTCGAGGTCGGCATGCTGTGGATCAACCAGCCGGCAGCACCGTGGCCCGAGATGCCCTTCGGCGGGGTCAAGGACTCGGGCTACGGCTCGGAGGGCGGACCGGAGGCGCTGGAGGCCTATCTCAACAGCCGCGCCGTTTCCATCCAGAACGTCTGATCCGGCGGCGGCCGATCGCAGACGTGGCGGGACGGTCTTGTCGGTTCAGCGAGGCGGCATGGACAGCAGGGGAAGGGGCGCGACGGCAAGGTGGCTAGATTGGGGGCAAGCGAGAGCAGGCGGCTCAGCTCCGCAGCAAGCGCCGCGGGCCTGGCGTGAACGTAAAAATGCCGCCCGGTTTTCACCGGGCGGCATTGGCGCCGAGACGGATTGCTTCGGCTCAGCACATGTTGCGGTGCGTCACGCAGCCTTGCCGCTCACGGCCTTGACGGTGGCGTCGGTCGCGGCGACGACGTTGGTTTCGGCCATCTCGACGGCTTGCTTGGTAGCCTTGCTGACGCTGTCGTAGGCGCTGTTGGCAGCGGCGATGACCTGCTTGACGGCGGCAAACGCGGGCTCGGATCCGGCCGGAGCGGACTTGGCAGCCTGCTCCAGGGCGGTGGCGAGGTTCTTGTTCAGATCGGCGATCTGGGCTTCGAACAGCTTCGACACTTCGCTCTGGCCTTCGGCAGCGATCTCATAGACGCTGCGGGCGTAGGCGACGGCCTTGTCGACGATCGGCTGAGCCAGCGCGGCCTGCAGCTTGACCAGGTCCTGCGGGTCCTTGACGGCGAGCAGGGCCTTGGTGTTGGCAGCGCTGTCTTCCAGCACCGAGCGGGCGGTGTTCAGGTTCAGGGCCGACAGGCGCTCGGCACGGGCGAAGGTGGTGTTGGCCTGGGCGAGCAGGCTCTCGAGGTTGGCCTTGCTGGCGGCGGCGAACTGCTCGGGGGCGGCGAACTTGGTCATGATCAATTTCCTTTGAGTGGTGGTACGAATCGTCAATTGCACGCACATCCCGCCTGGCTTGCTCGACATGTTGCGGTGCAGCATGGTTCGAATTATACGGGTCCTTAACTCACTGTCAAGAAAAATGTTGCGTCGCAGCAATTCGTGCCGGCGCAGTACTCAACCCTCCGCCCCTGCCTTCGCCCCGGTGCGCTGCATCGCCCTTACCCGCTCCAGGATTGCCCCCAGCGCCGCCTCGTCCAGCGTCTCCCGCGCCAGCAGGTCGCGGGCGCCTTCTTCGAGGATCTCCCGGCGCGCCGCGATGAGCTCGAGTGTACGATCGAATGCCCGGGCGACGATGTCGCGCACGGCGCAGTCGATTTCGCGCGCCGTCTCTTCCGAGTAGGTTCGCTCGGCGGCGAGCGGCGGCGGCTGGCCGAGGAAGCTCGGGCGCTCTTCCTCGTAGACCACGTTGCCGAGTTGCTCGTGCATGCCGAAGCGCATAACGATCGAGCGGGCGATGCCGGTGACCTTTTGCAGGTCGTCGGCGGCGCCGGTGGAGACGCAGCCGAACACGATATGCTCCGCCGCGCGACCGCCGAGCAGCACGGCCATCTTGTCCTCGAGCTCCTGGCGGGTCATCAGGAAGCGGTCCTCGGTCGGACGCTGGATGGTGTAGCCGAGGGCGCCGATCCCGCGCGGGATGATGCTGATCTTGTGCACCGGGTCGGTACCGGGCAGGCTCATCGCGACAAGGGCATGGCCCATCTCGTGATGGGCGACGACGGTGCGTTCGTGCTCGTTGAGGACGCGGTTCTTCTTCTCCAGGCCGGCGACGATGCGCTCCACGGCCACGGTGAAGTCGTCCACCGTGACAGCCTCGCCATTGCGGCGGGTGGCGACCAGGGCGGCCTCGTTGCACAGATTGGCGAGGTCCGCACCGGAGAAGCCGGGCGTCAGCGCCGCCACCGCGTCGGCATCCGTGTCGGGCGCAAGCTTGATCTTCTTCATGTGCACCTGAAGGATCTGGATGCGTCCTTTCTTGTCGGGCCGGTCCACCAGCACCTGGCGGTCGAAGCGGCCGGCGCGCAGCAGGGCGGGGTCGAGGATCTCGGGCCGGTTGGTGGCGGCGAGCAGGACCAGGCCGGACGACGAGTC
>JBFGZP010000302.1:0-4121 GCA_041586695.1 Thauera sp. | reverse complement strand
CGACATCACCTGGCGGGTGGGTGTGGACGTGCTGTGCTTCGGCGGTACCAAGATGGGCTTGCCGGTGGGCGAGGCGGTGGTGTTCTTCGATCGCGGGCTGTCGGAGGAATTCGCCTGGCGCTGCAAGCAGGCCGGGCAGCTCGCGTCCAAGATGCGCTTCCTGTCGGCCCCCTGGCTCGGCATGCTCGAGAACGATGCCTGGCTGCGTCGTGCCGACCATGCCAATGCGATGGCGGCACGGCTGGCGCGCGGCCTGTGCGCGCTGCCGGGCGTCAGCCTGATCTCGCCGTGCGAGGCAAATGGCGTGTTCGTCAACCTGCCCGAGGCTGCGGTGGCGCGCCTGCAGGCCGAGGGCGTTGTGTATTACACGTTCATCGGTGGTGGCGCGCGCTTGATGTGCTCCTGGGCGACGAGCGAGGAAGCGGTCGACGAACTGATCGCGCTGGTGGCCTCGGCGCCGGCCTGAGTGTGCGGCCGAGGGTGGCCGTGTGTGGGCGCAACACGGGTTCGTCCGCGCACGACCCGGGCCACGCAGGAGCCTCGCGCCTTACCAGTAGTTCTCCTGGCAGATCTGGCCGTCGTCGCCGCGCTTGTGCCTGACCAGCCCGAAGGCGGTGAGCGCCGTTGTCGTCTCCGCCACCATGCCCGGGTTGCCGCACAGCATCACCCGACTCGCATCGGCGCTGATGTCCAGCCCGGCCCTGGCCTGCAAGGTGCCGCTGGCCAGGGCCGCCGGAATGCGGGCCGGCATGGCGAAGTCGCAGGCTTCGCGGGAGACGAAGGGCAAATGGCGAAAGCGCGCGCCACGGCGTGCCGCGATGGCGGCAATAACGTCCGCATAGGCCAGTTCGCGCACCCGGCGCACCGCCTGCACCAGACGGATGCTCTCGAACCGTCGCCAGACCTCGTCGGTGCGCAGGATCGACAGGAAGGGGCCGATGCCGGTGCCGGAGGCCATGAGCCACAGATCGCGCCCCTCGGGCACCTGCGACAAGACCAGAAGGCCGTGCGCGCGTGCCCCCACCCGGACTGCGGCGCCGGCTTCGAGCCGGGCGAGGCGGTGCGACAGCGGGCCGCCCGGCACGATGTCGAAATACACCTCCAGAGTCGGTTCCTGGGGCGGATTCACCAGCGAATACGGGCGCCCCACCAGGGCGCCGTCGATCTCGAGGCCGAGGCGCACGAACTGGCCGGCCTCGAACGCGGGCAGGGCGGCCTCGATGCGAAGCGAGTGATGGTGATCCGTCCAGTCGTGCCGGCCGATTACCCGGCCCTCGATCCAGTCCATGTGAATTATCCGCCCGTCTCGTGCGATGCTGATTGGAATGCCCTGCGCCGCCGGCGTTCCCGCCACGGCGAGGACGCAGCCACTTGGCGCCGCTGCAGGGCAGGTCGTGGGGCCGACTTGCTCGCTCGGCTAGATCCATGGCGCGCGATCCGGTGGTGCGCCTGCGTCGCACTTCCGGCAGTCGAGGGGGTGGCCGAGGAATTGCGCCCGGCCCTCTGCCGTGACCACCCACGGGCGACTCGTCCACGGCGGATTGTGGCGAACATGCTGATCATGACCGCACTCGAGCTCGGCGACCCAGTGCAGCTCCTCATCCTGACGGAAACCGACGATGTTCTTCTGCATTTGCTGGATGTGACCTGCGAGCTGCCGCGGCAGCGCGAATCAGCGCCCGGGCAGGGCGAGTTCGACCGTTCTGCCGCCGTAGCCGTGCTGCTGGTCGCGCGCCTGAACGACGACCGTCCGCACCCCGCGGGGGATGGTGACGCCGTGCAGTTCGCGGGTGAACGGCTGTTCGCCCGCGTGGTCGTGAAGAAGCTTGCGCTCGCCGAAGACGGTGCCGTCGTCAGCGAGCACGCGAAATGCATCGGCATAGCGCTGCGGTGTGTCGTAGGGCGAAGACACCGTGACGGCGAAATCGAAGGTCGCGGCGTCGCGCGCGGCCACGGTGGCCGAGACCACGTCGGGATGGCGCTGCGACGAGGTCTCGCTCGACTGCGCGGAGGCACCGACCGCGCATGCGGCGAGGAGGGCGAGCGCCAGGGCCTGTAGCGGGCGATGCGTGGATACGTTCATCTGTCTGCCTCCATCTCATTGGCCTGGTCCGGCCCGGCGACAGGCGGCGCGAGTGCACTTGTGCTGCAGTCGCTGGCTTCCGTTGCCGGATGGATGGAGTGTAGCCTGCCGCAGGGCCCACGCGCGTCGCACGCGCGCTGGCGGCGCGGGGGTGTCCCGCGTCCGGCCGGGCACCCGAGTTCGCGCCGGGCGCATAATCGACCTTCGGATCAAGTCGAGGAGGACACGATGAGTCTGTCAGGAAAGACCTTGTTCATTACCGGTGGAAGCCGCGGCATCGGCCTCGCAATCGCGCTGCGCGCGGCGGCCGATGGCGCCAATATCGCAATCATCGCCAAGACCACCGAGCCGAATCCAAAGTTGCCGGGCACGATCTACAGCGCGGCCGAGGAGATTGCTGCCGCAGGCGGGCAGGCGCTGCCGATCGCCGGCGACATCCGCGACGAAGCGAGCGTGCTCGCGGCAGTGGCGCAGACTGTCGAGCGCTTCGGCGGTATCGACGTCCTGGTCAACAATGCCAGCGCCATCAGCCTGACGCCGACGGCGCAAACGCCGATGAAACGCTTCGATCTGATGTTCGGTGTCAACGTGCGCGGCACCTACCTGTGCACCCAGGCCTGCCTGCCGGCGCTGATCAAGTCGGCGCAGGCCGGGCGCAACCCGCAGGTGCTGAACATGTCGCCGCCACTGAGCATGCGCGAGCACTGGTTCGCGCCGCACGTCGCGTACACGATGGCCAAGTACGGCATGAGCGAGTGCACGCTCGGCCACGCCGGCGAGTTCCGCCCCCACGGCATCGGCGTGAACAGCCTGTGGCCGCGTACCGCGATCGCAACCGCCGCGCTGCAGATGATCCCGGGCGCCGACATCTCGAAATGTCGCAAGCCGGAGATCCTCGCCGACGCGGCCTACCTGATCCTGACGAGCGACGCGAAGACCACCACCGGAAACTTCTTCATCGACGACGAGCTGCTCGCCAGCCACGGCATCACGGATCTCGAGCGCTACAGCGTGACGCCCGGCACGCGCGATTTTCTGCCGGACTTCTTCGTCGACTGAGCGTGCAGCCAGACGCCGGCGCGGCAAGCGTGTTGTCGCCGCGGGCGATCGGCGAACAGAATGCTCACATGGGCCGCGCTTTGCGCGACCGGGAGTCAGGACATGACAGGCATATCGGGGAAGTCGTCGACCGGTCGCAGGACGGTGCTGCGCGCGCTGGCGGTCGCGGGCGCGGGGCCTTTCCTGCGGCCGGTATTCGCGCTGGCAGCGCAGCCGGCGGTGCTGAGCCGGCCCATCCCCTCCAGCGCCGAAGCGCTGCCCGTCATAGGCCTGGGCAGCTGGATCACCTTCAATGTCGGCAACGATCCCGTTGCCCGCGATGCCTGCACCGAGGTGATGCGCAACTTCTTCGACGCCGGCGGGCGGCTGATCGACTCGTCGCCAATGTACGGTTCCTCGCAGCAGGTCATCGGCCATGGCCTGCGCAAGCTCGGCGACAGCGCGAAGGTGTTTGCCGCGGACAAGGTGTGGATCGCTTCGGGCGCACGCGGGCCCGGGCAGATCGAGGAGTCGCGTCTGGCCTGGAACATCGCCCGCTTCGACCTGGTGCAGGTGCATAACCTGCTCGCGTGGCAGGAACACCTCGAGACATTGCTCGCGATGAAGGCCGAGGGGGCGCTGCGCTATGTCGGCATCACCACCTCCGAGGGCAGGCGCCACGCCGAACTGGAGCAGGTCATGCGCACCCGTCCGCTCGATTTCGTCCAGTTCTCATACAACATCGTCGACCGCGAGGCCGAGCAGCGTCTGTTGCCGCTCGCGCGTGAGCGCGGCATCGCCGTGCTGGTCAACCGGCCGTTCCGCCAGGGCGCCCTGATCGACGCCGTCCAGCGTCATCCGCTGCCGGCGTGGGCGGCCGAGATCGACTGCGCGAACTGGCCCCAGTTCCTGCTGAAGTTCATTGTCTCGCACCCGGCGGTGACCTGCGCCATTCCCGCCACCAGCCAGGTCGCCCATGTCCTCGAGAACATGGGCGCGG
>JBFGZP010000301.1:0-4127 GCA_041586695.1 Thauera sp. | reverse complement strand
GCCATGAAAACGAACATCCACCATGCCGCCACCATCAAGGCAGCCGACATCGCCGAACTCGCAGCCCGGAGCCGGGCGCGTGCGCTGGCCGCGCGCGAGGCTGCCACCGAGCTGAGCCCGGATCAGGCCGCCGCGGTCGGTGGCGGGGCCTACAGCCTGGCCACGTCCTTCTACGACCGTCCCTTCCCGCGGGGGGTGCTGCCGTACTTCAAGATGGCCGACATCCTCACGTCGGGCATGGGCTTTTGAGGAGCCCGCCATGACCAGCAAATCCGGACTCATGTGCCCGAGCGCGGAACCCGACGGGGCCGGCGCGGTACTGTTCGGGCTGGTCGTGGGCACGCCAGATAGGCCGGAGACGGCCTATCTGGACGAAGCCCAGCCGGTCACGCCCGAGCTCCTGCGCCTTGCCGAACCCGTTGCACCGACCGAGATGTTTCGTTTCGGCGCGCGCTGCATCCGTAACGGCTGCGCCCACTACGACAACGCCCGCGACAGCTGCCGCTTCGGCGAGAAAACCGTGCGCCTGGCGCCGGTGGTCGTGCATCGACTGCCCGCCTGCGCGATCCGCTCGTCGTGCCGCTGGTGGCGCCAGGAAGGGCGCGCGGCCTGCATGCGTTGCCCACAGGTGGTGCGCACCTGCGTCACGGGCAGCCCCGAAGTGGGCCAGGCGGCCGATCCGCGCGTGACCTAGGGCTGTTTCGCGGAGGTCTCGTCCCATGACCCAATCCCTGTTCAGGCGCGAAGCGATCGAGGCGCAGAAGGAGGGCCTGCAGGGCGGCGTGCTCATCGCCGCGCCGCCGGCGCTGCGCCTGCTCGTGGCCGCGGCGGTCGCGATCGCCTGCGTGCTGGTCGGCTACGCCTGCTGGGGCGAGTACACACGCAAGGCGCACGTCGTCGGTTATCTCGCGCCGAGCCTCGGCCTGATCAAGATCCACACGCCGCAGACCGGCCGGGTGATGGAGAAACGGGTGCGCGAGGGCCAGGCGGTGAAGCAGGGCGACACCTTGCTCGTGATCTCGAGCGAGCGCGCGACATCCGGCACCGCGGAAATCCAGGCTGCGATGCTCGGCGAGCTGGCGGCGCGGCGCGACAGCCTGCGGCGCGAGCTGGCCAAGCAGGCCGAGATCGACCGCCTCGGCGCCAGCGGCCTGCGCGACCGCATCCGCGGCCTGGAGGCGGAACTGGCGCAGGCCGGCACCCAGCTGAAGATCCAGCGCAGCCGCGTGGCCAGCGCCGAGCGCACGGTGCGGCGCAACGCCGAGCTGCTCGACCGCCGCTTCGTGTCCGAGGCGGCGATGCAGCTGCGCGAGGAGGAACTGCTCGACCAGCGCGGCCAGCTCGCCGCCATCGAGCGCAGCATCACCGGCCTGCAGCGCGAGCTCGACGCGGCGCGTGTCGAGCTCGCCGCCTCGGCGCTGCGCCGCGCCAACAACGGCGCCGGGCTCGAGCGCCAGATCTCCGAGATCGAGCAACAGCTCACCGAGGGCGAGGCACGCCGCGAGGTCGTTCTCGTCGCCCCGGCCGACGGCACTGTCACCAACGTGTTCGCCGAGGTCGGGCAGACGGTGAGTTCCGAGCGGCCGCTGCTGTCGATCCTGCCCGCCGGCGCCGCCCTCGAGGCCCGCCTGTTGGTGCCGACGCGGGCCGCGGGCTTCATCCGCGCGGGGCAGGAGGTGGCGCTGCGCTACCAGGCTTTCCCGTACCAGCGCTTCGGCCACCATCTCGGCCGCGTGGTCGCTGTCGGCCGCAGCGTGATCCAGCCCAGCGAGGCCGGTCTGCCGGTCGCGGTGCAGGAGCCGGTGTACCTGGTCACGGTGAGCCTGCTCGCCCAGAACGTGAGCGCCTACGGCCAGGACCTGGCGCTGCAGGCCGGCATGATGGTCGACGCCGACGTGCGCATCGATCGCCGCAGCCTGATCGCGTGGCTGTTCGACCCGGTGCTGTCGGTGGCAGGCAGGGTGTGAGCCCGCCCCTGGAGGACAAGACCATGAACCTGGATTTCTCCGCGGCTCGCCGCACCCCGTTGATTCTGCAGACCGAAACGGCCGAATGCGGCCTCGCCTGCCTGGCCATGGTGGCAGGTCACCATGGTCATCGCATCGACCTCGCCA
The DNA here is from genome assembly GCA_041586695.1 of Thauera sp. Taxonomy (GTDB): domain Bacteria; phylum Pseudomonadota; class Gammaproteobacteria; order Burkholderiales; family Rhodocyclaceae; genus Thauera. The sequence goes on along the minus strand of JBFGZP010000301.1, from coordinate 2,013 downwards.
CCCTGCGCGCGCGCCACGCCATCTCGCTGCGCGGCTCGACCCTGGCCGACCTCATGCGCCTGGCTGCCCACCTGCAGCTGACGCCGCGGCCGCTGCGCCTGGAGCTGCCTCACCTGTCGCAGCTGCGGCTGCCCTGCGTGCTGCACTGGGACCTGAACCACTTCGTCGTCCTCGTCCGCGTGCGCGCCGACCGCGTCACCGTCCATGACCCCGCGCGCGGGCGTCGCGAGCTGGCGCTGGCAGAGTTTTCCAAGCACTTCACCGGCGTCGCCATGGAGCTCGCCCCCGGCGCCGAGTTCGCGCCCCGGACCGAGAAGCGGCGACTGAGCTTGACGGCCCTGATCGGCCGCCTGCCCGGGCTGGCCGGGGCGATGGCGCAGGTGCTCGCGCTTGCGCTGGTGCTGCAGCTGTTCATGCTGATGGGGCCGTTCTACATGCAGTGGGTGGTGGACGAGGCGCTGGTGGCACAGGACCGCGATCTCGTCACCGTGCTCGGCGTCGGCTTTCTGCTGCTCGCGCTGATCCAGGCCGGCGTCACCGCGCTGCGCGCCTGGGTGTTGATGGTACTGGGCACCAGCCTCAACCTGCAGTTGCTCGCCAACCTCTTCCGTCACCTCGTCCGCCTGCCCATGGCCTGGTTCGAGAAACGCCACATGGGTGACGTGGTGTCGCGCTTCGAGTCGGTGAACGTCATCCAGCGCACCCTCACCACCGGCTTTCTCGAGGCCCTGATCGACGGCGTCATGGTGCTCGTCACCCTGGCGATGATGCTGTTCTACAGCCTGCAGCTGAGCCTGGTGGTGATCGTCGCCGCGAGCCTGTACGCGATGCTGCGCTGTCTTCTGTACCGGCCGCTGCGCGCCGCTACCGAGGAGCAGATCGTGCGCGGGGCGCGCCAGCGCAGCCATTTTCTCGAGACCGTGCGCGGCATGCAGAGCATCCGCCTGTTTGCGCACGAGGCGCCGCGCACCGCGGCGTGGCACAACCTCGCCGTCGATGAGTTCAACGCCGGCATTCGCAGCCAGCGCCTCGGCATTCTCTACCAGGGCCTCAACGGCGTGCTGTTCGGGGTCGAGAACATCATCACGATCTGGCTCGGTGCCTTGCTCGTGCTCGACCCGGGCCGCGGTTTCTCGGTGGGCATGCTGTTCGCCTTCGTCGCCTACAAGGCCCAGTTCGTGCAGCGCATCGCCGCGCTCACCGAGAAGGCGCTCGACCTGCGCATGCTCGGCCTGCACACCGAGCGCATCGCGGATGTCGCACTGACCGAGCCGGAGCCGTTGGAGTCGTTCGCGCCCTGCGCCGAAAAGGCGCTGGCCGGCGCACTCAGCGTGCGCAAGCTTGCCTTCCGCTACGCCGAATCAGACCCCCCGCTGCTGGAGGATGTGAGCTTTCGCGTCGAGGCGGGCGAATCGGTCGCCATCGTCGGCCCCTCCGGCTGCGGCAAGACCACCCTGGTCAAGCTCATGCTCGGCCTGCTGCAACCCAGCGCCGGCAGCATCGAGGCCGACGGCATGCCGCTCAGCCGGCTCGGCATGGGTCGCTACCGCCGCGCGGTGGCGAGCGTGATGCAGGACGACCAGCTGTTCGCCGGTTCCATCGCCGAGAACATCTGCTTCTTCGACGCCCAGCCCGACCACGCCCGCATCGAGCAGTGCGCGCGCCTCGCCGCCGTTCATGAGGACATCGCGGCAATGGCGATGCAGTACAACACGCTGGTGGGTGACATGGGCACGGTGCTGTCGGGGGGACAGAAGCAGCGCATCCTGCTCGCCCGCGCGCTCTACCGCGGGCCGACGATCCTGTTCCTCGACGAGGCCACAAGCCACCTCGACCTCGCTCGCGAGCGCAGCGTGAACGAGGCCATCCGCGCCCTCAGCCTGACCCGCATCATCGTCGCCCATCGCCCCGAGACCATAGCCAGCGCCGATCGGGTGATCGTGCTCGGCGGCGGACGGGTGGTGAACGAGATGCACGCGGTGAAGGGTTCGCTGCAGCCTGCCCGCGGGTGGG
>JBFGZP010000300.1:0-4128 GCA_041586695.1 Thauera sp. | reverse complement strand
TCTTTCCGATGTTAGCCCTCTAGCCGGAGCATTCATGGCGTATTCCTACACTGAAAAGAAACGTATCCGCAAGAGCTTCGCCAAGCGCGCGGCTGTGCTCGATGCGCCTTTCCTGCTCGCCACCCAGATCGAGTCCTTCGCCGAATTCCTGCAGGCCGACACCCTGCCTGAAACGCGCCGGACCCAGGGTCTGCAGGCGGCGTTCAGTTCGATTTTTCCGATCTCGAGCCACAGTGGCAACGCGCGGCTCGAATTCGTGCAGTACATGCTGGGTGAGCCGGCGTTCGATGTGAAGGAGTGCCAGCAGCGTGGCCTGACCTTCGCCTCGCCGCTGCGCGCGCGGGTGCGCCTCGTCATCATGGACCGCGAGGCGCCCAAGGAGACGATCAAGGAAGTCAAGGAGCAGGAAGTCTATATGGGCGAGATCCCGCTCATGACCACCACCGGTTCCTTCGTCATCAACGGCACCGAGCGTGTCATCGTGTCCCAGCTTCACCGTTCGCCGGGCGTGTTCTTCGAGCATGACCGTGGCAAGACGCACTCGTCCGGAAAGCTGCTGTTCTCCGCGCGCATCATCCCCTACCGCGGCTCCTGGCTGGATTTCGAGTACGACCCGAAGGACTACCTGTACTTCCGCGTCGACCGTCGGCGCAAGATGCCGGTGTCGATCCTGCTGCGCGCGATCGGCCTGACGCCGGAAGAGATCCTGGAGACCTTCCACGACTTCGACAATTTCCTCCTGCAGGCCGAAGGCGCCCAGTTCGAACTCGTGCCCGATCGCCTGCGCGGCGAAGTGGCCCGCTTCGACATCACCGCCGCCGACGGCAAGATCATCGTCGCCCGCGACAAGCGCATTACCGCCAAGCACATCCGCGAGATCGACCAGGCCGGGGTGACGAAGATCGGCGTGCCCGACGACTTCCTGCTCGGCCGCGTGATCTCGAACAACATCGCCGATCCGGAAACGGGCGAAGTGCTGGCGCGGGCCAACGACGAGCTCACCGAAGAGCTGCTCGAGAAGCTGCGCGATGCGGGCGTGACCGACCTGCGCACGCTCTACATCAACGACCTGGACCGCGGCGGCTATATCTCGTCGACGCTGCGCATCGACGAAACCGCCGATCAGTGGGCTGCCAAGGTCGCGATCTACCGCATGATGCGGCCGGGCGAGCCGCCCACCGAAGACGCGGTCGAAGGCCTGTTCCAGGGTTTGTTCTATGCCGTGGAACGCTACGACCTGTCGTCCGTCGGGCGGATGAAATTCAACCGCCGCGCCTACCCGGAGAAGATCGACGAGAAGTCGCCGGGCTGGCTCAAGCGCTTCTACGACCGTGTCGGCCCGCAGGGTGAGGACGGTCCCGGGGTGCTCGTCAATGACGACATCCTCGCCGTGATCAGCGTGCTGGTCGAGTTGCGCAACGGCCGTGGCGAGATCGACGACATCGATCACCTCGGCAACCGCCGCGTGCGTTCGGTCGGCGAACTGGCCGAGAACCAGTTCCGCGCCGGCCTCGTGCGCGTCGAGCGCGCCGTCAAGGAGCGCCTGTCGCAGGCCGAATCCGACAACCTGATGCCGCACGACCTGATCAACGCCAAGCCGATCTCGGCGGCGATCAAGGAATTCTTCGGCTCCAGCCAGCTGTCGCAGTTCATGGACCAGACCAACCCGCTGTCCGAGATCACGCACAAGCGTCGTGTCTCGGCCCTCGGCCCGGGCGGTCTGACGCGCGAGCGCGCCGGTTTCGAGGTGCGCGACGTGCACCCGACGCACTACGGCCGCGTGTGCCCGATCGAGACGCCGGAAGGCCCGAACATCGGCCTGATCAACTCGCTCGCGGTATATGCCCGCACCAACCGCCACGGCTTCCTCGAGACGCCGTACCGCAAGGTGGTCGACGCCAAGGTGACCGACCAGATCGACTTCCTGTCGGCGATCGAGGAAGGTCAGTACGTGATCGCGCAGGCGAACGCGGAGATCGACGAGGCGGGTGCGCTCGCCGGCGATCTCGTGTCCTGCCGCCACAAGGGCGAATTCATGCTCGCCACCTCGGACCAGGTCCAGTACATGGACGTGGCGCCGGGCCAGATCGTGTCGGTGGCAGCGTCGCTGATTCCCTTCCTCGAGCACGATGACGCGAACCGCGCACTGATGGGTGCCAACATGCAGCGTCAGGCGGTGCCCTGCCTGCGTCCGGAGAAGCCGGTCGTGGGAACGGGCATCGAGCGCCGCGTGGCGGTCGACTCGGGCACCGCGGTGCAGGCGACCCGTGGCGGCATCGTCGATTATGTCGATGCCAACCGTATCGTGGTGCGGGTGAACGACGACGAGACCCTGGCGGGCGAGGTCGGCGTCGACATCTACAACATGATCAAGTACACGCGTTCCAACCAGAACACCAACATCAACCAGCGTCCGGTGGTGAAGGTGGGAGACCACATCGCCAAGGGTGACGTCGTCGCCGACGGCGCCTCGACCGATCTCGGCGAGCTCGCGCTCGGCCAGAACATGCTGGTCGGCTTCATGCCGTGGAACGGCTACAACTTCGAAGACTCGATCCTGATCTCCGAACGCGTGGTCGCCGATGACCGCTTTACCTCGATCCATGTCGAGGAACTGACGGTCGTCGCCCGCGACACCAAGCTCGGACCCGAGGAGATCACGCGCGACATCGCCTCGCTCGGCGAGGCCCAGCTGTCGCGTCTGGACGAATCGGGCATCGTCTATATCGGCGCCGAAGTCGAGGCCGGTGACGTGCTCGTCGGCAAGGTCACGCCCAAGGGCGAGACCCAGCTGACGCCGGAAGAGAAGCTGCTGCGCGCGATCTTCGGCGAGAAGGCCTCCGACGTAAAGGACACCTCGCTGCGCGTGCCCTCGGGCATGGTCGGAACCGTGATCGACGTCCAGGTGTTCACCCGCGAGGGCATCGAGCGCGACAAGCGCGCGCAGTCGATCATCGACGACCAACTGCGCAGCTTCAAGACCGACCTCGCCGACCAGATGCGGATCGTCGAGCGCGATGCCTTTGCGCGTATCCAGCGCATGATCGTCGGCCAGAAGGCCAACGGCGGTCCGAAGAAGCTTGCCAAGGGCAGTGAGATCTCGGTCGAGTACCTCGAGTCGCTGGAGCACTACCACTGGTTCGACATCCGCCTGGCCGACGAAGGCCTGGCGACCCAGCTCGAGGCGGTGCGCGAGGGCTTGGAGAACACGCGCAAAGACTTCGAACAGGCTTTCGAAATCAAGAAGAAAAAGCTCACTCAGGGCGACGAGCTGCCCCCGGGCGTGCAGAAGATGGTCAAGGTTTACCTCGCGGTGAAGCGCCGCCTGCAACCGGGCGACAAGATGGCGGGCCGCCACGGCAACAAAGGCGTGGTGTCGAAGATCGTGCCGGTCGAGGACATGCCGTATATGGAAGACGGCACCCCGATGGACATCGTCCTCAACCCGCTCGGCGTGCCCTCGCGGATGAACATCGGCCAGATTCTCGAAACCCACCTCGGCTGGGCCGCGAAGGGCCTCGGCCAGAAGATCGACCGCATGATGCAGGCGCAGGCCTCGGTCCAGGAGCTGCGGGGCTTCCTCGACAAGGTGTACAACACCAACGGCAAACCCGAGGACATCGCCTCGCTCAAGGACCAGGAGATCGTCGATCTCGCCGCCAACCTGCGCAAGGGCGTGCCCTTCGCCACGCCGGTGTTCGACGGCGCCAAGGAGGCCGAGATCGAGCAGATGTTCGAACTCGCCGACCTGCCGGTGAGCGGCCAGGTGACCTTGTTCGACGGCCATACCGGCGAAGCCTTCGAGCGCAAGGTCACGGTCGGCTACATGCACGTGCTCAAGTTGCATCACCTGGTCGACGACAAGATGCATGCGCGTTCGACCGGTCCGTACTCGCTCGTCACCCAGCAGCCGCTGGGCGGCAAGGCGCAGTTCGGCGGACAGCGCTTCGGCGAGATGGAAGTCTGGGCACTGGAAGCCTACGGCGCGGCCTACACGCTGCAGGAAATGCTGACGGTCAAGTCCGACGACGTGACCGGCCGGACCAAGGTGTACGAAAACATCGTCAAGGGCGAGCACAAGATCGATTCCGGCATGCCGGAGTCCTTCAACGTGCTGGTGAAGGAGAT
>JBFGZP010000299.1:0-4144 GCA_041586695.1 Thauera sp. | reverse complement strand
TGCAGCCCGATACGCGGGTGGCGACGCTGGTGTTCGGCCTGTTCCACGGATTCGGCCTGGCGGCGAAGATCCAGGAATTCGAGATCGCGCGCGACGGGCTGTTGCCCAATCTGCTGGCCTTCAACGTCGGCGTCGAGATCGGGCAACTGCTCGCACTCGGCGCGATCCTCATTGCTATGGGCTTCTGGCGGCGCACGGCGTCCTTCCTGAAGCACGCCTACACGGCCAATGTTGCCATGATGTGCGCCGGGTTCATGCTGATCGGGTATCAGCTCACCAGCCTCTTCGTTTCCTGAGTTCCACGGAGCTTCATTCCATGTACAACACCGACATTCCGACCCGTGCCGAACTGCCGAGCACGGGCAAACTGCTGCGTTCCACCGGCTTGGCCGCGCTGATTGCCGCCGTCCTGCTCATGACCACCATCCTGCCCGCCGAGTACGGTATCGACCCGACGGGCGTCGGCCGTGCGCTGGGGCTGACCCGTATGGGCGAAATCAAGGTGGCGCTGGCGGACGAAGCCCGGGCCGATGAGGCCAGCCCCGCGGCGACGCCGACACCGGGTGTGCCGGTCGACGTGGCGGCGACGGCACCCGTTGCTGCGACCGAGCCGGTCGTGGCCGCCCAGTCGCCCGCGGCAGCGCAGGAAGTGGTTCCGGTGCGCGAACACAGCGTCACGATCACGCTCAAGCCGGGCGAGGCTGCCGAAATCAAGCTCACGATGCAAAAGGACGCGAGCGTGCGCTATGAATGGACTGCCGAAGGCGGCGGCGTCAACTACGATACCCATGGTGACCCGGTGAATGCGCCGAAGGGCTACTACCACGGCTACGGCAAGGGCCGGAACGAAACGGCTCAGGCCGGGACGCTACAGGCCGCCTTCGACGGCAAGCATGGCTGGTACTGGCGCAACCGTTCGAGCGGCGCGGTCACGGTAACGCTCAGAACCCGCGGCGACTACGGCCAGATCGAACGCGTGCTCTGAGTTCGCGCGCTCAAACGCGATTGCCGGCCACGCCTTCGAGAGCTGGGCGGCGACGCAAGCGCACTCGTGCGCGGGGTCGGACCGAGGCTTGCCTCGAACTCGATATCAAGGCCTGCAGCGTGCCCCGTGGCGGCTGATCGGCGCGACGCTCACTGACATCGTCAGCGCCGACACCAGGGTGATCGCGTACGCCGGCGAGAATGCGGCTCACCGTGCCGAGCGGTGCGGTCGCCGGGGGCGCAGCATCGAGCGCAGCCATCTCCCGGCTGGATCGCCCCCCCGGTCGAGGACTGCCGCGAACGCGAGAGCTGGCTGCGCGCCCTGCCCGGCACCCACCTCGTGAAAGACGGGGCAGCTCAGCGGCAGCCGTCCAGGTCCGTTGCGCGCGGCGCAACGAGCTGGCGATACGCAGCCGAAATCCAATGCATCAGTGCTTCGCGGAGCAGACCGGGCCCACGCTGCATGGCATCACGGCGCAAGATTTCCGCCTGCTGGCGATGGTGCTCGAAAGCATCCGGATCGATGGTGGGCATCGTATTCTCCCGTATTGGATGCATGCGAAAGCGCATGCGACGAGTGAAGATTAATGCGCCGCGGGAAACCTGGACACGACCGCACCCGGGAAGGGCCTTTGCATGAAACGCAAAACAGAATCACCGATACAGATCGACGAAACCATTCGCCAGATCAATCCCGGCGACTTGGCGATGCTGATTCGTGCTGCCGAACTAGGCAGCTTTTCGGCAGTTGGCCGCGAACGCGACCTTCCCACCTCGAACGTGTCCCGTGCCGTCCAGCGTCTCGAGAAAGCCTGGGGGGTCAGTCTGCTTCGCCGTTCCACGCACGGTCTGAGCGTGACCCCGGAAGGTAGCGTGGCGATCGAACTAGGACGCCAGGGCCTCGCGGCACTGGCTGAAATCGGGACGCAGCTGGCATCGCCCCGTCAGCAGATCACCGGAACCGTGCGCCTCGCCCTCAGTGCCGCATTTGCCGAGAGCCTCGTCGTGCCGGCACTGCCCGCGTTGGCAGAACGCCACCCCGCCCTGCGCCTCGAACTGCTGACCGACGACCGCTTCGCCAACCTGCCCGTGGAAGGAGCCGACCTGGCGCTACGCATCGGCCAGGTTCAAGACGAGGATCTGGTGGCACGACAAATCGGCCATGTCCGCCGCGGTTTGTACTGTTCCCCCGCCTATGCGAAACGGCGTGGCATACCGCTGACGCCGGCCGACCTTGACAAGCACGACATCATCGGACACCAGTCGGCGCGCAATCTCAATCGGATTCGCTTGAACCTCGACGGCCAGGTAACCGAGTGCAGCTTCACCGCGCAATTCAGCGCGAATACGACTGCCGTAATCGCCCAGATGGTGCTGCTCGGCATGGGAATCGGCAATCTCAATCATCGCCTTGTGCAGCCACTGCTGCGTGAAGGCCGACTGATCGAGGTTCTGGCCGACTGGCACGACCTGACCGAGTACCCGGTGTACGCGGTGCTGCTACCCGACCGCCAACGCCTGCCGCGCATCCAGGCAATGATCACGTTTCTGGCCGATATATTGGCGGACGAATAACGCAAGTCGGAGCCAACCGCGCAGCGCGGGCACGAGCGCGCGATACCCGCCTTCGGCGAGCAGCGGCGCGACGCCGAACCAGGTGCGGGCCGAGTCCGGCCCGCCGTGCAGCAGTGCCACCATGCGCTCGCCGGCCGGATGCCATTCGAAGTATGGATTTCGACGCGCGAGACGCGCACGATCGTCTTTCTACAGTCGCTCACTGGTCGAAACCTCCCTATACAAGGATGCGTAGGAAAGTATCCGTCGCGGAGCTGAGCCGGCGACCACCCGGTGAGATCAGAGCAGCAATGCCACCGCCAAGGAGAAGCTGAGGAAGGCGAGAGTGGTGGTGATGAGGACGATACTGGCGACGCGGCCGGTATCGGCACCGAAGCGCTCGGTCAGCATCGGCACGTTGCTCGCGCTCGGCAGCGCGGCGACCAGCACCAGCACGGTCAGCGCGAAAGGGTCGAGCGGCGCCCCGAGCGCGATCGCCAGGCTGCCGACGCCCAGCATCAGGGCCGGATGCAGGATGAGCTTGTAGAACACGATCAGCGGCACGTCGCCCCAGCGACCGCCCTCCGCGCGGTCGCCGCCGACCTTCATGCGCGCGCGCGCGAGTACCGCCCCGATGGTGAACAGTGCGGTCGGCGAGCCCGCGTCCGCGAGCATCTCGACCACCCGCATCAAGGGCTGGTAGAGCGCGAATTCCGTCGCCGAGGCGAGCCCGCCGAGCAGGATCGCCCACGGCAAGGGGTTGAGCATCACGCCGCGCAGGGCGCCCAGCGCAGCCCTGCTCGACCCGTGCTCGTCGGCCGCGCTCAAGCGCGACAGCGCGATGCACAGCGAAGAGGTGATGACCATGTCGATCGAGAGCGACACGATCACCGGCCCCGCGGCGCTGGTTCCGACCAATGACAGCAACAGGGGCATGCCCATGAAGCCCGAGTTGGGGAAGGCGGCCACCAGCGCGCCAAAGGAAGCATCGTTCCATCCGATCCGTCCCCTGCGCGTGGTGACCACGGTGAGTGCCACCATGGCCATGGCGCAGATCAGATAGACCGCGAAGGCACTGCCATCGATCAGTTTGTCGATCGGCGTGCTCGCGCCGAAGCGATAGAGCATGCACGGCAGCGCAAAGAAGAGCACGAAGATGTTCAGCCCCGGGATTGCCTCGAGCGGGAGAATTCTCCGGCGCGCTGCGAGGTAGCCGCAAAGGACGAGGGCAAAGAAGGGAAAGGTGACTAGAAGGATTTGTTGCACGCGGAATTTCGTCTCGTGTGGTTGGGCGGTTCGCCTGGATCGAATCGGGTGCGGGCAGGAGCGGCGCGGTGGCCGCTCGCGCCGCAGCGCCCGCCCCGGCCGCTTACGCGGTGGCGCCCGTGTGCTCGAGCAGGCGCTGGCGCAGCAGGCGGTGCTGGATCTTGCCCGTTGCCGTGCGCGGCAGCTCGGCCTCGGTCACGAACCGGTACTCGCGCGGGCACTTGAACGCGGCCAGCCGCTCCCGGCACCAGGCCTGCAGCGCCGCCACCTCGGCGCACTGGCCCTCGTGCAGCACCAGCACCGCCAGCACCGTCTCGCCCCACTTCTCGTGCGGGATGCC
>JBFGZP010000298.1:0-4161 GCA_041586695.1 Thauera sp. | reverse complement strand
GGCGTGTCGGCGCTGCTCAAGGTGCAGCCCGACGAGGTCGCCGAGCGCGTGGCCGGCATCCTCGACAACGTGCGCGCGCTGGAGAAGGAGCTGGCGCGGCTGAAGTCGAAGCTCGCCTCCAGCCAGGGCGACGATCTGGCCGACCAGGCGGTGGAGGTCAGCGGCATGAAGGTGCTGGCGGCGACGCTCGACGGCGCCGACGTGCCCACGCTGCGCGAAACCATGGACAAGCTCAAGGACAAGCTCAAGTCGGCGGCGATCGTGCTCGGCGCGGTGGCCGACGGCAAGGTGTCCCTGATCGCCGGCGTCACCCCCGATCTCACCGCTAAGGTGAAGGCGGGCGAGCTGGTGAACTTCGTCGCCCAGCAGGTCGGCGGCAAGGGCGGCGGCCGGCCCGACATGGCACAGGCCGGCGGCACCGAGCCGGACAAGCTGCCGGCCGCGCTCGCCGCCGTGGCGGCCTGGGTCGGCGCCAGGCTCTGATCGCCCCTCGGGCTCCGGACCTCTGCGCCCGGAGCCCGCCCGCACCGATGCACATCCTGATCATCGAAGACGACCGCACGATCGCCGAGAACCTCTATGAGTATCTCGAGTCGCGCGGCCACCAGTGCGACTACGCCGACAGCCTCGGCGTGGCCGCGCGCCTGCTCGCCGGCAGCGCCTTCGACGTCGCCGTCCTCGATCGCAACCTGCCCGACGGCGACGGCCTGGCCCTCGCGCGCCGCCTGCGCGTCGAGGGCAATCCGCTGCCGCTGCTGATCCTGACCGCGCGAGACACGCTCGAAGACAAGCTCGTCGGCTTCGACGCCGGTGGCGACGACTACCTGGTGAAGCCCTTCGCGCTGCAGGAGGTCGAGGTGCGCCTGCAGGCGCTGGGCCGGCGCGCCGGCGTGCGCCGGAGCGAGGGCGTGCTGCGCCAGGGCGCGCTGTCCTACGACGCTGCAGCGCAGGAAGTTCGCCTGGCGGGCGAGCCGCTCGGCCTGCCGCCCAAGGGCATTCGGCTGCTTGCCGAGCTGCTGCAGCAGCCCAACCGCGTCTTTACCCGACGCGAACTCGAGATCGCCGTCTGGGGCCACGAGCAGGCCTCCGGCGACAACCTCCGCAGTGTGCTGCACACCGTCCGCCGCAGCCTGGGCGAGGGCGCCGGCGTCGAAGTGGTGAACCTCCATGGCCTCGGCTACAAGCTCGTCGTCCGCTGAGGCGCCGGCCGCGGAGGCGCCGTCGAGCATGCGCCTGCGCATCGCCGTCTCGGTCACCGTGCTGGTGCTGCTGCTGATCTTCGGCCAGGCCTTCGCCCTGCTGACGATGTACGAGGAGATGGAGGAGGACTTCATCCTCGGCATCCTCGACGAGCAGCTCGAATACAGCATCGAGGTGTCGCGCCGGTCGAACGAGCTGGTGCTGCCCAACACCCCGACGATGAAGCTCTATCGCCTTCGCGGCGGCGAGCCTCCGCCCGCCGGGCTGACACCGGCCATCGCCGCGCTGCCGATCGGCAACCACGAGATCTTCGAGGGCGAGCGCGAGTTCCACGTCGCCGTGCGCGAGGCCGACGGCGCCCGCTACATCCTGAGCTACGACGAGTCCGACCACGAGGCCCGCGTGCGCGCGGTCAGCACCGCGGTGATCGTCGGCGCGGTGTTCCTCGGCGTGCTCGTCCTCGCCCTGGTGTATGCGCTCGCCGGGCGCCTCAGCCGCGGGCTGGAAACGCTCGCCGCGCGAGTCGGCCAGGGCAGCGGCGGCACCGCCTACGCCCGGGCCGGCATGGAGCGCGAACTGCTCGCCGTGGCCCGCGCCCTCGACGTCGCGGAGGCGCGCCAGGCCGAATTGCTGGCACGCGAGCGCGACTTCAACGCCAACCTGTCGCACGAGCTGCGCACGCCGCTGGCCGGCATCCGCAGCGACGCCGAGATGCTGGCGGCGCGGGCCGACGTTCCGGAGCCGGTCGGGCGTCGGGCGCTGCGAATCGTCGCCGCCACCGACCGCATCACCGCGCTCGCCGAGAGCCTGCTGCTGCTCGCCCGCGAGGCGCGGCCCCAGCTCGTCGACACCCTCAGGCTTGACGATGCCGTGAACGAGGCCTGGGCCAGCCTGACCGCGCAGCGCAGCGAAGCGCCGGGGCTCGATACCGACATCCCCGCAACCGCCCTCGTGCAGGCCGACCCGGCGCTGCTTGCGCTCGTCCTGCGCAACCTGCTCGATAACGCCCTGCGCCACGGCGAGGGCAGGGCGGTGAGCTGTCGCTTGGCGGGGACGCGCCTGCTCGTCTGCGACCGCGGGCCTGGCTTCGGCGACGGCGACCCCGCGCGCATCTTCGACCGCTTCTTCCGCGGCGGCGCGCATGCCGGTCACGGACTCGGCCTCGCCCTCGTGCGCCACATCTGCCAGGCCTGCGGCTGGGGCCTGAGTGCCGCCAACCGCGACGGTGGCGGCGCCTGCATCGAGGTGGACTTCGATCTCCGCCCGGGCGAGGCCTGAAAGCCGGCCTTCATCACACTTTCCTCACGCTTCCCTCACTGATCCCTCACGGCGGTCTGTCTAGATTGGGTGTCTTTCGACGCTCGACGATCTCGGACCATGAAGGATCACGCCTACACCCGCCTCTCCGCCGCGTTCGACGCGCCCGTCGGCCATGCTGCCGCGCCGGGTGCGCGCGCCCTCGCGAACTTCGTGAACCGCTTCCGCGCCTGGCGCCCGGAGATGGCTCAGGAGTCGCTGCTGCTGCTGGTCAGTCTCTACTTCGCGCTGGTGTCCAACGCCGCGTTCTGGCACGCGGTGCTCAGCGGACGGCAATTCGCCGCCGCCGGCAGCTGGGGCTACGCGCTAGCGCTCGGCGTCGCGCTGACCGCGCTGCACTTCATCCTTGCCGGTTTGGTGGTGAATCGCTGGCTGACCAAGCCGGTGCTCGGGCTGTTGATCGTGATCGCGGCGCTCGCCACCTTCAACATGCGCAAGTTCGGCATCTACGTCGATCCCGACATGCTGCGCAACGTGTTGCGCACCGACGTGGCCGAGGCGCGCGAGCTGCTCACCGCGGACATGTTCGCCTACCTGCTCGTCTTCGCCGGCCTGCCGCTGCTGCTGCTCGCGCGCGTGAAGATCCGTTGCCGCAGCCTCGGGCGGGCGCTGCTGGTGCGCGGCAGCGCCATCGGTCTCGCCGTCGTGCTGGGCGCCGGGGGCATCGGTCTGGTGTTCAAGGACTTCGGCGGCCTGATGCGCAACAACAAGGAAATCCGTTACCTGATCACACCGGCCAATGCGGTCTACTCGCTCGGCCGCGTGCTGGGCAAGGAGGCGAAGGCCGCACCGCAGGCCCGCATCCCGATCGGCACCGATGCCGCGCTTGCGGCGAGCTGGCAGCGCCGCGGCAAGCCGGTGCTGTTCGTCATGGTGGTCGGCGAGACGGTGCGCGCGGCCAACTGGGGCCTCAACGGTCGCGCCGACGGGCGCCAGACCACGCCGGAGCTCGCCGGGCTGGACGTGATCAACTTCAGCGACGCCAGCAGCTGCGGCACCAACACCGAGGTCTCCGTGCCCTGCCTGTTCTCCGCGCAGGGGCGCCGGCACTACGACGAGGACGCGATCCGCGGCAGCGAGTCGATGCTGCACGTGCTCGCCCGCGCCGGCTTCCGCGTCGTCTGGCGCGACAACCAGTCGGGCTGCAAGGGCGTGTGCGACGGCCTCGAGGTGCAGCGCCCGGGCGATGCGTCCGACCCGCAGCTGTGCAATGGCGGGCACTGCCTGGACGAAGTGCTGCTCAAGGATGCGGAGCAACTGCTCGCCGACACCCGCGGCAACCTCGTGCTGGTGATGCACCAGCTCGGCAACCACGGCCCGGCTTATTTCGACCGCTACCCCGAGCGGTTCCGGAGATTCACCCCAACCTGCGACACCTCCGACCTGAGCCAGTGCTCGCGCGAGCAGATCGCCAACAGCTACGACAACGCGGTGCTATACACCGACCACTTCCTCGCCATGACCGTCGATTTCCTCCAGCGCCAGCAGGCGCGCTTCGACACGGCGATGATCTACGTCTCCGACCACGGCGAGTCGCTCGGCGAGAACGGCCTCTTCCTGCACGGCATGCCCTACGCCATCGCGCCGCAGGAACAGACCCGCGTGCCGCTGACGATGTGGTTCTCCGACGGCTTTGCCAGGAGC
>JBFGZP010000297.1:0-4163 GCA_041586695.1 Thauera sp. | reverse complement strand
GGCCTGGGCGTCGGCATCCTGCCCGGCCTGGGCGGAATCGCGGGCATGTCGCTGCTCATGCCCTTCATCTACGGCATGGACCAGGTCTCGGCGCTCGCCATGCTCGTGGGCATGGTCGCCGTCATCCCGACCGGCGATACCTTCACCTCGGTGCTGATGGGCATCCCCGGCTCCAGTGCGAGTCAGGCGACGGTCCTCGACGGTTTCCCGCTGGCCAAGAAGGGCCAGGCCGCCCGTGCACTCAGCGCCGCCTTTTCCGCCTCCCTCATGGGTGGGGTCTTCGGCGCGCTTCTGCTCACCGGCTTCGTCGTCGTCGCCAAGCCCCTGATCCTGTCCTTCTCGACCGCAGAGCTGTTCATGTTTGCGGTGCTGGGCCTGTCGGTGGTCGGCGTGCTCGCTGGCGAGAGCATCGTGCGCGGTATCGTCGGCTGCGGCCTCGGCCTGATGGTCGGATCGATCGGTGCGGCGCCCGCGACCGGCGAAACCCGTTTCGATCTCGGCATCCCGTATCTGCAGGACGGTATTCCACTGGTCATCATCGGCCTCGGAATCTTCGCGATTCCCGAGATCGCCGACCTGATTCGCCGCTCGCGCCCGATCGCGTCGGGGTCCGGTCTTGGCGCCGGCTGGCTGAAGGGGGTCGGGGACACGATCAAGAACTGGTTCCTCGTGCTGCGCTGCTCGGCGCTGGGTACCTTCATCGGTTCCATCCCGGGACTCGGCGGTGGCGTGGTCGACTGGATCGCATACAGCCACGCGGTGCAGACGACCAAGGACTCGTCGGGCTTCGGCAAGGGCGAGATCCGCGGGGTGATCGCGCCAGAATCGGCCAACAACGCGTTGCAGGGCGGGGCGCTGATGCCCACGCTGCTGTTCGGCATCCCCGGCTCCGGCAGCATGGCGGTGTTCCTCGGCGGCATGGTCTTGCTGGGCATGCAGCCCGGCCCTTCGATGGTGACCTCGGACCTGAACCTGACCTACACCATCGCCTGGACGCTGGCGTTCTCGAGCATCATCGGCGCCATCATCTGCTTCTTCCTCGCGGTTCCGATCGCGCGCCTGACCTTCGTCCCCTTCAACCTGATCGCGCCGTTCATGATCATGGTCATCTGCTTCGCGGCCTTCCAGGCCCGGCGCGACCTGACCGATCTGCTAGTGCTGTTCGCGGTGGGCATCCTGGGGATCTTCCTGCGCCGCTTCGGCTGGCCGCGCCCGGCCTTCCTGATCGGCTTCGTGCTCTCCGAGCAGGTCGAGAACTACCTCTACCAGGCATTGCAGTTCTATGGCTGGACCTTCGTGCAGCGCCCGGGCGTGCTGATCATCGGTGCGCTGGCCATCGTCTCGATCCTGATGGCGTTGCGCAGCCGGGTCTCCGAGGAGGGTGCGGTGGAGAAGGCTCCGCGCGGCGAGGAACTGAAGAAGGTGGCCATTGGCGGCGCAAGGGCGGCCGAGCGTCGCCCGCAGATGATATTTGCCGGTCTCGTCCTCGCGACCTTCATCTACGGCGTCGTCGATACGTCCTCGCTGTCCTTCCTCGGCTCGGTGTTCCCGTTCTACACCTCGGCGCTGATGGTCGGTTTCACCGGCTACATCCTGATGATGGTGGTCGTGGCCAAGCCGGGTCACTCGGCGCACTACGACCAGGAACTGGCCGCCAGGATCCAGGGCAAGGACGACGGCACGACGATCTGGCCGTCGGTCGGGTGGTTCGTCCTGCTCTTCGGTCTCACGTCGCTGGTCGGTTTCATCATCTCGATCACCGTCTTCATCATGAGCTTCCTGCTCGCCCGCACGCAGCTCGGCATTGCGCGCAGCCTGCTCTATACGGCGCTTTGCATCGCGTTCATGAGCACCCTGGGCCATTACCTGACCCTCGACTTCCCCGCAGGGGTCCTGCAGCACCACGTCGAGCTGCCGTGGCCGCTCAAGTGATCCGGCGCCCCGGCCAGGATCGGCGCCGCGATCGCGACAACCGATTGACCCGGCAACCGTCGCCCGCCCCCGGTTCGGGGGCCGCGCGGGGAAAGCCGCAAGCATCATCGACCCACAGGAGATATCCATGAATCTCAAGGAATGGATCGGCCGTTCGGAAGAGGTTTCCGACGTTGCCACCGCCACCCCGTACGCCGCGCTGTCGGCGACCTTCGATCGTCCGGCAGAGCGGCCCGCCGCAGGTACGCCCTTGCCCGGATTGTGGCACTGGCTGTACTTCCTGCCGCTGCACCGCCAGTCCGAGATCGGCCCGGACGGCCACGCCAAGCGCGGGGGCTTCCTTCCGCCGGTGCCGCTGCCGCGCCGGATGTGGGCGGGCAGCCAATTCCAGTTCCACAAGCCGCTGCGCATCAGCGACGCGATGACGCGTACCTCGACCATCCACGACGTCACCGAAAAGACCGGTCGCACGGGTCCGCTGGTGTTCGTCAAGGTGCGCCACGAGATCCGCCGCGCCGGGGAATCTGACATCGCGCTCACCGAGTTCCACGACATCGTCTACCGCGAAGCGGCCAAGCCGGACGACGTTGCCCCGCCGCCGAAGGCCGCGCCGGCGACCTCGACCTGGGAGAAGAAGTGGGTGCCCGACGACGTCCTGCTTTTCCGCTACTCGGCGCTCACCTTCAACGGTCACCGCATCCACTACGACCGCAAGTACGTGACCGAGGTCGAGGGCTACCCGGGCCTGGTCGTGCACGGGCCGATGGTCGCGACGATGCTGCTCGACCTGCTGCGCCACCAGCTTCCCGACGCCGAGCTGGCGAGCTACGAGTTCCGCGCCGTGCGCCCGGTGTTCGACATCAACCACTTCTTCGTCTGCGGCGAGCCGCAGCCCGATGGCAAGACCTTCCGCCTGTGGGCGAAGGACCACGAAGGCTGGCTGACGATGGAAGCCACCGCAGTGATCAAGTGAGGAGCAAGCCATGAGACCGCTGGAAGGCATTACCGTAGTCACGCTCGAACACGCCATCGCGGCGCCCTTCGCCACCCGCCAGCTCGCCGACCTCGGAGCGCGGGTGATCAAGATCGAGCGCCCCGGCGTGGGCGATTTCGCCCGCGGCTACGATGAGAGGGTGCGCGGCATCGCCTCGCACTTCGTGTGGATCAACCGCTCGAAGGAGAGCCTGACCCTGGACGTCAAGCATCCCGAGGCGCAGGCCGCGCTGCGCAAGCTGATCCTCGAGGAGGCCGACGTCGTGGTGCAGAACCTCGCGCCGGGCGCTGCCGCAAGGCTGGGGCTGTCATACGAGGAGCTGTCGGCACTGAAGCCGGAGATCATCGTCTGCGACATCTCTGGGTATGGCGCCGACGGCCCTTACCGCGACAAGAAGGCCTACGACCTGCTGATCCAGAGCGAGTCGGGCTTCCTGTCGGTGACCGGCACCGAGGAGGAGCCGTGCAAGGCCGGCCCGTCGATCGCCGACATCTCGGCCGGCATGTACGCCTACACCAACATCCTCGCGGCCCTGATGCAGCGCCAGAAGACCGGGCGCGGCCAGCACCTCGACATCTCGATGCTCGAGAGCCTGGTGGAATGGACCACCTATCCGCTGTACTACGCCTTTGACGGTGCCGCACCGCCGCCGCGCACCGGCGCCAGCCACGCGACCATCTACCCGTACGGCCCGTTCCCGGCAGGCGACGGCAAGACGGTGATGTTCGGCCTGCAGAACGAACGCGAATGGGCGGCGTTCTGCGACAAGGTGCTGCTCCAGCCCGCGCTCGCGAAGGAAGAGCGCTTCTCGAGCAATTCGAAGCGCAGCGCAGGCCGGGTCGGACTGCGCAAGATCATCGTCGATGCCTTTTCCGGCCTCACCGCGGAACAGGTCGTGGAGCGTCTCGACGCGGCTCAGATCGCCAACGCCCAGGTCAACGACATGCATGCGGTCTGGGCGCACCCGCAGCTCAAGGCGCGCAAGCGCTGGCGCGAGGTCGGCACCGCGGTCGGCACGGTGCCCGCGCTACTGCCGCCCGGTTCATGGGAAGAGGGCGACCCGCGCATGGATCCGGTGCCGGCGCTGGGCGAGCACAGCGCGGCGATCCTGGCCGAACTGGGCTATGAAGCCGAGCGCATCGCCGAGCTCAAGCGCGACGGCGTTATCTGAACGAATCGTCAGGAGAGCGACAATGCAGATGCCGATCACCTATCTGTTCGTGCCGGGCAACCGGCC
>JBFGZP010000296.1:0-4176 GCA_041586695.1 Thauera sp. | reverse complement strand
CTTCTGCTCGATGAAGATCACCCAGGACGTGCGCGACTTCGCCGCCGCCCAGGGCATCAGCGAGAACGATGCGCTCAAGAAGGGCATGGAAGTGAAGGCGGTCGAGTTCGTGAAGTCGGGCGCAGAAGTCTATCGGCAGGTGTGACGGCGATGAACAGAGTGCATTTCAACGGCCGGCCATACACGCTGCCGGCGCAGATGTCGGTCCGGCAGGTTCTCGAGCGACTCGGCATGCACGGCAAGCGCGTCGCGGTCGAACGCAACGGCATGGTCGTGCCGAAGGCGCGTCATGACGAAGTCGTCGTCGGTGACGGCGATCGCCTCGAGGTGATCGTCGCCGTCGGCGGCGGCTGAGGGCCGCTGACGGCCGCCAAACCCGCCCGGACCCGATAGACGACAACAATCGCTTCAGGAGACAGACATGCAGGATCCGCTGATCATCGCCGGCAAGACCTACGCCTCCCGCCTGCTGGTGGGCACCGGCAAGTACAAGGACTTCGAGGAGACGCGCGACGCGATCGAGGCCAGTGGCGCCGAGATCGTCACCGTCGCCATCCGTCGCACCAACATCGGCCAGGACCCGAAGGAGCCCAGCCTGCTGGATTTCCTGCCGCCCTCGCAGTTCACCTACCTGCCCAACACCGCCGGCTGCTACACCGCCGAGGACGCCATCCGCACCCTGCGCCTCGCGCGCGAGCTGCTCGATGGCCACAGCCTGGTGAAGCTCGAGGTGCTGGGCGACAAGCACACCCTGTTCCCCGACATGCCCGAGACGCTGAAGGCGGCCGAGGTGCTGGTGAAGGACGGCTTCGACGTCATGGTGTACTGCTCGGACGATCCCATCCAGGCCAAGCGCCTGGAAGAAGTCGGCTGCTGTGCGGTGATGCCGCTGGCCTCCATCATCGGCTCCGGCATGGGCATCCTCAATCCCTGGAACCTGCGCCTCATCATCGACAGCGCCAGGGTGCCGGTGCTGGTCGATGCCGGCGTCGGGACGGCCTCCGACGCCGCCATCGCGATGGAGCTGGGCTGCGACGCGGTGCTGATGAACTCGGCCATCTCGCACGCGCAAAATCCGGTGCTGATGGCGAGTGCGATGAAAAAGGCCGTGCAGGCGGGTCGCGAGGCCTTTCTTGCCGGGCGGATGCCCCGCAAACTCTACAGCGCGCAGCCGTCGTCGCCCACCACGGGCATGATCGGAGCGGCCGGAGCGCAGTCTACGCTCGAGGCGGCCTGAAACGCCTCGCCCTGCGGCCCCGACCGGACGAGGGCAGGTCCGCAGGACTTCGTCGAGGCAAGCAGCAAGCGTCTCGAACAAGCGCCGCACATCGACGCAGCACGGAAACGTTCTGCGCTGGTCAAGCCGACAAGGGAGACGGGCGATGAGCACGAAACCGAGCGGAACGATGTGGAGCCAGTTCTTCCAGCGCTGGTCCGGCAGCGGACTGAGCCTGCAGGGGCAGATCCGGCAGATGCTCGTTTCGGCCATTCTCGACGGCCAGTTGCCCCTCGAAGTACCCATCCCGTCCAGCCGCGACATGTCGGCGCAGCTCGGGCTGGCGCGCAACACCGTGGTGATCGCCTACCAGCAGCTGGTGGACGAAGGCTATCTCGTGTCGCGCGAGCGCAAGGGTTATTTCGTCAATCCGAACATCCTCGCCGGCCGGGTCGAGCGCCCGGACGTGCAGGGCGACGAGGCGCCGGTCCATCCGCCCGAATGGTCGCGCCGCTACCGCTTCCGTCCATCCGAGCAGCGCAATATCCGCAAGCGCGCCGATTGGCAGGACTATCCCTACCCCTTCTCCTATGGCCAGTTCGACGCCGACCTGTTCCCGATTGCCGACTGGCGCGAATGCTGCATGAAGACCTTGAGCGTGCTCGAGATCAGCGAGTGGGCACAGGACATGATCCTGCGCGATGACGAATCCCTCATCCAGCAGATCCGCACCCGCGTATTGCCGCGGCGAGGCGTGTGGGCGGCCGACGAGGAAATCGCCATCACCGTCGGTACGCAACAGGCGCTATACCTTCTGGCCGACCTGCTGGTAAGCAGCGACACACCGGTGGGGATGGAAAACCCCGGCTACCCCGACGCGCGCAACATCTTCGGTAGCCGTAGCGAACGCATCGTCGATCTGCCGGTTGATGCCGACGGCATGATCGTCGACGCTGCGGTGGACGGTTGCGACTATGTTTACGTCACCCCCAGCCACCAGTGCCCGACCACGGTGACGATGCCGCTCGAGCGGCGCGAGGCGCTGCTGCGCAAGGCCGACGAGGCCGACTTCATCCTCATCGAGGACGATTACGAAAGCGAGAACCGCTTCGAGGGCGAGCCGATCCCCACGCTGAAGAGTCTGGACCACAGCGGTCGCGTGATCTACGTCGGCAGCCTGTCGAAGACCCTCGCCCCCGGTGTGCGCCTGGGCTACGTGGTCGGCCCGGCCGAAGTGATTCACGAGCTGCGCGGCATCCGCCGCCTCAACCTGCGCCACCCTACCGCCTACATGCAGCGCGTCTTTGCCCTGTTCCTGTCGCTCGGCCACTACGACGCGCTGCTGCGACGCCTGTCCGTCGCGCACCGCGACCGCTCCCTGGTGCTGGCGGCGGCGCTGACGACCCACCTGCCCGAGGTACGCCACGTTCCGATCTCGGGGGGGTCGTCGTGCTGGGTCGAGGGGCCGCCCTGGCTCGATGCTGAAGTGCTGAGCCAGAAGGCCGAAAGCGTGGGGGTGCTGATCGAACCTGGCGGCGTATTTTTCTCCGACGACACGCCGGCCAGGCACTGCTTCCGCCTCGGTTTTTCCGCGATCGCGGAGGAGAAGATCGAAGCGGGCATCCAGCGCCTCGCCGCGGTGTTGCGCATGCTCGCGCCCAGGGCCTGAACTTCGCGTCGGCGCTGACTTCTGGCTGGACCAAGCGATTGGAGCCAACTGGTCCTACTACGCCGAGCCAGCGGTCGTTACCATGAGTTCCATCAAATTCCTGGTTAGCGCGATAAAGAAAGCGAATCCGGGCCGCGTAATACCGAAACACGTCGAACATCTAGGAGAAACGCATGACACAGCCGACCGTAGAGTTCCTGCAAGCCTTTGGTGACGCCTGGAACCGTCACGACATCGAAGCCCTGATGAGCATGATGGACGACGACTGCGTCTTCCACGCCGTCGCCGGCCCCGACCTGCTGGGCAAGAGCTTCGTCGGTCGCGACGAAGTCCGCGCCGGCTTCGTCGCGGCCTGGACCACCTTCCCCGACGCGGCGTGGCTGGACGGCGACCACTTCGTCGTCGGCGATCGCGGCGTATCGGAAACCACCTTCTGCGGCACCAAGGCCGACGGCACCCGCATCGAGGCGCGCATGGTCGATGTCTTCACCTTCCGCAATGGCAAGATCGCGGTGAAGAACGCCTTCCGCAAGGACCGCCCGCCGGTTGCGAAGACGGGCGCCTGAGTCCGGGCTCACGACGATTAACGAATCCCACAGGAGTCCGATGATGGAAGCAGCCACCTTGAAGTCCGAGCAGGGTCGCAAGGCGACGCCGCCGAGCAAGCCCTACGATCCGGCCTACGATCCGCTGGTGTCGGCGACGCCGGGCCAGGGGCGCGACTACGCGCCGACCTACTGGATCGGCACCGCCGGCGAGCCGCCGGAGGACGACGGCCCGATCACGCACGACATCGACGTGGATGTGGCCATCATCGGCTCGGGCTTCACCGGCCTGACGACGGCGATCTTCCTTGCCCAGGAATACGGCATCAAGGCGACCGTGCTCGAAGCCAACCGCAGCGCATGGGGCTGCAGTGTACGAAACGGCGGCCAGGCGCAGTGCGCCTCGGGTCGTCTCAAACGCTCGCAGTGGATCGAGCGCTGGGGCATGAAGACCGCGCTGGCGATGCACCGCGAGTGCGTCGACGGCATGGAGAACTTCAAGGAGCTGATCAAGGACATCGACTGCCTGCCACAGCCCGGCGGCCACCTCTACATTGCCCATCGGCCGCGCATCATGCCGGTGCTGGAGAAGGAGGCGAAGCTGCTGCGCGAGACCTTCAACTACGACGCCCGCATCATCGATGCCGACACCGTCAAGCGCGAGTGGGTCGGCGACCAGGAAGCCTGCGGCGCAATGCACGAACCCGAAGGGATCGGCATCCATGCCGCCAAGCTCGCCTTCGGGT
>JBFGZP010000295.1:0-4209 GCA_041586695.1 Thauera sp. | reverse complement strand
AGCTGCGCATTATAGTCGGCACAAAAAACCCGTCAATACCCCCGACACGGCTTTTTTCACCCAGCCCCCAACCGCCAACCAAACCCCTCAATAACCCGACGACGACGCGAAGTTCTCGAAGCGCGTGTTCTCGCCGATGAAGCTCTGCCTGAAGAGGCGGGACGGGTCCAGCGCCAGGCTCAGAGGACCTGGTACACGCGCAGGTCGAACCCTCGCCCCCTCGACATGGCATCGAGCGGCTGGAGCTTCTGGATGCCTCCGCCACGCGGGACAGATAGAGTCACATCGCCCTGCAGCGAGTCCGGTGCGGCGATGACCCGCAGGGCCTCACCACGCCGCAGGGGATCACAGAGAATGACATCCACGCTTGCCTCCCCGTTGTCTGCCTGCCCCGCCTGCGCCTGCTGCGAGAGGATTTCGACACCAAGCTGCGTCCCATGATCACCGGTGCTCAGGCGGCGAACCAGGCCGAGATGCCAACCCTCGCCATCGACGAAACGCAGCGCAACAATTTCGTCGTGGTCCAGTCCGTAGCCATTTCGACCCCGGCCGAGGAAGGCGCCGACGCCATGCCGTCCGAGATTGGCGACCGTCGCCTCCCTCTGTGCGGCAGACATGGAGCCGTCGAGCACGTTTCGACAGTCGGCGAACCCGCGCACGAGGAATAGGCGGCCGACGGTCTCGTGGCGCCGGAACCGGCGCTGCGGCGGCTCGGATGACCACATCCGGCGCAGATGTCTTGCGGCCGCTGCGAAGAGCACTGGTTCAGCGCCCGCGAGCGACCGCGGCACCCTACCGCGTTTGAACTGCGTTTCGAACTCCATGAGCAGATCGCCGGCCGCAAACGGCACGAAATGCCACTCGGCACTTCCATCGGGTTGCAGTTGCCGACGGGGGATGGGCGCATGAGCCGGCGACACCTCGTAGTGCGGACCGGAAGCCGGCTTGCGGGAGAGGGAGAGAAAGGGCAGCGAGAGCTGAACAAGTCGCGCAACCGCCAGCGCCTGCGCAATCGGCAGTTGGTCGAGCGCGGCAGAATGGTAGGCCAGCGCACGAATGTACTCGCGCACGACACCTCCGGCATCGCCGGCGAAGGATTCGATCGAATGGCGGTCGGCTTCGTTCGCAAAATGGGCACCGAGCCGTGACCACAGGGCCACGTCCGGAGCGAGACGGTCGCACAGATTCCATTTCACGGAGTCCGCCAGACGCCGGGCTACGCGCTGACGACTCTCGGCAGTGTAGAGTCCATCGCCGGCCGGAAGCGAAGCATAGGCGTCGCAAATCGTTGCGGAGGCCTCACGCACACCGACAAGCCAGCGTGACCAATAGTGCGGGTCGGCCTCGAAGGCCGGAATCGCCTGAAGCCCGGCCTCGAGCGGCGAGGAGCGCTGCACCGCTTGGCGCATGTCATCGTCGAAGGCAGCCACGAGCCTGGCCCCCGTCGCGTTCGCGCGCGGGTTGCCTGGGCGGAAGAAGGCGCGCAGGGCCGCAGTGGCTGCCTCCAGACCGGCGACCGCATTGCTTGCCCCGGACAGGAAGCCGGAGGGCGTGAAATCGACATCTCCAGTCTCGCCACTGCCCACGTTTGACCTCCTCGTTCGCCCCCGCGTCGCACTTCGGGCATTTCCAGCTTAGCACGATGTCCAGCGCATAAAATCTAGCTTGTGCCCACTCTGTGCAGCGACCGCAAAGCCCCGCACGGGCCGGTCGCTGAGGTCACCACATGTGCTCACGGAGCGTTCAGCCGCAACGCGCCGCATCGAGCCGGCGGCGCATTCGCCAATGTAGAATCCTATCCTTTGACCAGGCAAGGCCATGCGACAGTATCTCGACCTGATGCAGCACGTGCTCGAGCACGGCGACCGCAAGACCGATCGCACCGGCACCGGCACCCTTTCGGTCTTCGGCTGGCAGATGCGCTTTCGGCTGCAAGACGGGTTCCCGCTGCTGACGACGAAGAAACTGCACACTCGCTCGATCATCCACGAATTGCTGTGGTTTCTGCAGGGCGACACCAATATTCGCTACCTGAAGGAAAACGGGGTTTCGATCTGGAACGATTGGGCCGACGACAAGGGCGACCTAGGCCCGGTATACGGCAAGCAATGGCGCCGCTGGGAGACGGCGAACGGCGGCTCGGTCGACCAGATCACCAAACTCATCGACGGCCTGAAGCACAATCCGGACTCGCGCCGCCATATTGTCTCTGCCTGGAATCCGGGCGAGGTCGACAGCATGGCGCTGCCGCCCTGCCACGCGCTGTTCCAGTTCCATGTCGCGAACGGCCGCCTGTCCTGCCAGCTTTACCAGCGCAGTGCCGACATCTTCCTCGGCGTGCCCTTCAACATCGCCTCATACGCACTGCTCACGCTGATGGTCGCCCAGGTCTGCGGCCTCGAGCCGGGCGATTTCGTGTGGACGGGCGGCGACTGCCACCTCTACCTCAATCATCTGGAGCAGGCGCGCGAGCAACTCAGCCGCGCGCCGCGTCCGCTGCCGAGCCTTAAGCTGAACCCGGCGGTGACGGATATCCTCGCCTTCCGCTTCGACGACTTCACGCTGGAAGGCTACGACCCGCACCCACACATCAAGGCGCCGGTGGCCGTATGAGCGCGCAACCGGAAATCGTCGTCATCGCGGCCGTCGCCCGCAACGGCGTAATCGGCGCGGGCAATGCACTGCCCTGGCGCCTGAAGGCGGACCTCGCGCATTTCCGCGCCCTTACGCTGGGCCACCCGATCCTGATGGGGCGCAAGACCTGGGAGTCGCTCGGCCGCCCGCTGCCGGGCCGACGCAACCTCGTGGTCAGCCGGGACGCATCCTGGCGCGCGCAGGGCGCCGAGACCTTCGCCACCCCGGAGGCCGCGCTCGCCGCGAGCGTCGGCGCGGAACGCGTGTTCGTAATTGGCGGCGCCGAACTCTATCGCCATCTGCTGCCGCGGGCCGACGCGCTGATGCTCACCGAGATATGGGCCGACGTCGCCGGGGACGCGCACTTCCCATCCGTAGACCTCGCACAGTTCGTCGAGGAGCGGCGCGAACCCCACACGGCCGACGAAGATAACGACCACGACTTCGATTTCGTCGCCTATCGTCGCAGACGCTAGGGGCAAGCGACACCGGTGTATCCGACAAGACAAGGGCCGCTGGAAGCGGCCCTTGTCATTCGTGCCTGGCCAAATGCGTGCGATCGAATCAGTCGGACGGCACGCAATCGACATGGTAGCGGCCGTCCTCGCCCTTCACCAGACCGTGGATGTCGGTCTCGAAGCCCGGGAAACGGGCGTTGAAATCGCGCGCGAAACGCAGGTAGCGCACGATCGTCGCGTTGAAGCGCTCACCCGGAATCAGCAACGGGATGCCAGGCGGGTATGGCGTCACCAGCATGGCGGTCACACGCCCCTCGAGCTCGTCGATGGCGACGCGCTCGATTTCGCGGTGCGCCATCTTGGCGAAGGCATCGGCCGGTTTCATCGCCGGCACCATGTCCGACAGGTACATCTCGGTGGTGAGCCGGGCAATGTCGTGGGTCTTGTAGAAGCCGTGGATCTGGACGCAAAGATCCTTCAGCCCGACCTTCTCGTAGCGCGGGTATTTGGCAATGAACTCCGGCATCACCCGCCATAGCGGCTGATTGCGGTCGTAGTCGTCCTTGAACTGCTGCAGTTCGGTCACCATCGTGTTCCACCGACCCTTGGTGATGCCGATCGTGAACATGATGAAGAAGGAGTAGAGCCCGGTCTTCTCGACGATGATGCCGTGCTCGGCCAGGTACTTCGTGACGATCGCTGCCGGGATGCCTGTATGTTCGGCGAAGTCGCCGTCCATATTCAGGCCCGGCGTGATGATCGTGGCCTTGATCGGGTCCAGCATGTTGAAGCCCGGAACGAGGTCTCCAAAGCCGTGCCACTCCTCACCCGCCTTCAGCATCCAGTCCTCGCGCGTACCGATGCCTTCCTCGGCGAGATACTCGGGGCCCCAGACCTTGAACCACCAGTCCGCATCGCCATAATCCGCCTCGACCTTGCGCATCGCACGGCGGAATTCCACCGCCTCCGACAAGGACTCGTTCACCAGCGCCGGGCCGCCCGGCGGCTCCATCATCGCCGCCGCCACGTCGCAGGAGGCGATGATCGCGTACTGCGGCGAGGTCGAGGTGTGCATCAGATAGGCTTCGTTGAAGATGTCGCGGTCGAGCTTTCTCGT
>JBFGZP010000294.1:0-4210 GCA_041586695.1 Thauera sp. | reverse complement strand
CTTGCTCGCGTGCTGCGCGCGCAGCTTTTCGTAGTCCGCCGCGATCTCGGCCTTGAACGCCTCGCTGCGGCCCTCGGACAGCAGCGCCGTGACCACGCCGACCGCGCGCGAGGCATCGGGCACGTAGACGACCGCCTGGTCGTAGTTGGGCGCGATCTTGATCGCGGTGTGGGCGCGGCTGGTGGTGGCGCCGCCGATCAAGAGCGGCACGGTGAAGCCCTGACGTTTCATCTCGGCCGCGACGTGGCCCATCTCCTCGAGCGAGGGCGTGATCAGCCCCGACAGGCCGATCGCCTGCGCGCCATGCTCCTTCGCCGCCTCGAGGATCTTCGCCGCCGGCACCATGACGCCGAGGTCGATCACCTCGTAGCCGTTGCAGCCGAGCACGACGCCGACGATGTTCTTGCCGATGTCGTGCACATCGCCCTTCACCGTGGCGACCACGATGCGGCCCTTGCTGCTGGCACCTGTGCGCAGCTTCTCCGCCTCGATGTAGGGAATCAGGTGGGCGACCGCCTGCTTCATCACGCGCGCCGACTTCACCACCTGCGGCAGGAACATCTTGCCCGCGCCGAAGAGGTCGCCGACCACGCTCATGCCGGCCATCAGGGGGCCCTCGATCACCGCCAGCGGCGGCTGCCCGGCAGCCTCGAGCGCGGCGCGCACCTCTTCGGTGTCGCCGACGACGAATTCGGTGATGCCCTTCACCAGCGCGTGCGACAGGCGCTCCTCCACCGGCCACTGGCGCCAGGCCAGATCGGGCCCGGATTCCTTCGCCTGGCCCTTCACCGTCTGCGCCAGCTCGACCAGGGCTTCTCCGGCACCGGGCTTGCGGTTGAGCACCACGTCCTCTACCTTGTCGCGCAGCTCGGGCGCGAGCTCGTCATACACGCCGAGCTGGCCGGCGTTCACGATGCCCATGGTGAGGCCATTGCGGATCGCGTGGTACAGGAACACGGTGTGGATCGCCTCGCGCACCGCATCATTGCCGCGGAACGAGAACGACACGTTGGAGACCCCGCCCGAGGTCTTGGCGTAGGGCAGGTTCTGACGGATCCAGCCCACCGCCTCGACGAAGTCGACCGCGTAGTTGTCGTGTTCCTCGATGCCGGTGGCGATGGCGAAGATGTTGGGGTCGAAGATGATGTCTTCGGGCGGGAAGCCGATCCCCAGCAGCAGGTCGTAGGCGCGCTTGCAGATCTGGGTCTTGCGTGCGTATGTGTCGGCCTGGCCCTTCTCGTCGAAGGCCATCACGATCACCGCCGCCCCGTAGCGGCGTGCCAGCGTCGCCTGGCGCAGGAACTCGGCCTCGCCCTCCTTCATCGAGATCGAATTGACCACGCCCTTGCCCTGGATGCACTTCAGGCCGGTCTCGATCACCGCCCACTTGGACGAGTCGAGCATGATCGGCACGCGCGAGATGTCGGGCTCGGAGGCGATGAGCTTGCAGAAGCGGTCCATGGCGGCGATCGAGTCGAGCATCGCCTCGTCCATGTTGATGTCGATGACCTGGGCACCGTTCTCCACCTGCTGGCGCGCGACCGCGAGCGCGTCGTCGAAGCGGCCCTCGAGGATCATGCGGGCGAAAGCCTTCGAGCCGGTGACGTTGGTGCGCTCGCCGACGTTGACGAACAGGCTGTCGGCACCGATGTTGAACGCCTCCAGGCCGGCGAGACGGGTCTTCTTCTCGATCTCCGGCACGCGCCGCGGCGCGAGGCCGGCGACCGCCTGCGCCAGCGCGGCGATATGCGCCGGCGTAGTGCCGCAGCAGCCGCCGACGATGTTGACCAGGCCCGATTGCGCCCATTCGAGGATGTCGGCGGTCAGCTGCGCGGGCGTCTCGTCGTAGCCGGTGGGCGACAACGGGTTGGGCAGGCCGGCGTTGGGGTGGGCGGAGACACAAGTGTCGCATATGCCGGCGAGCTCTTCGACGTACTGGCGCAGTTCCCTGGCACCAAGGGCGCAGTTGAGCCCGAAGGAGATCGGCCGGGCGTGGCTGAGCGAGTTCCAGAACGCTTCGGCCGTCTGCCCCGACAGGGTGCGGCCGGAGGCGTCGGTGATCGTGCCCGAGATCATCACCGGCCAGCGCCGGCCGAGGTCGTCGAACAGCCGCTCGATCGCGAACACCGCCGCCTTGGCGTTGAGGGTGTCGAACACGGTCTCGATCAGCAGGATGTCGGCGCCGCCTTCGAGCAGGCCCCGGGCGGAATCGTAGTAGTCGTCCGCGAGGGCGTCGAAGCTGATGTTGCGGTAACCGGGGTCGTTGACGTCGGGTGAGATCGACAGCGTGCGCGAGGTCGGTCCGAGCACGCCGGCGCAGTAGCGCGGCTTGTCGGGGTTCGCGGCGGTGTATTCGTCGCACAGCTCGCGCACGATGCGCGCACCGGCCACGTTCAGTTCGTAGGCAACCGCCTCCAGGCCGTACTCGGCCTGCGACACGCGGGTGGCGTTGAAGGTGTTGGTCTCGACGAGGTCAGCGCCGGCGTCGAGGTAGTCGCGGTGGATGCCGGCGACCACGTCCGGGCGCGTCAGCACCAGCAGGTCGTTGTTGCCCTTGAGGTCCTTCGGGTGGTCGGCGAAACGGGCGCCACGGTAATCCGCTTCGCCCAGCTTGTGCTGCTGGATCATCGTGCCCATGGCGCCATCCAGGATCAGGATGCGCGCGGCGAGAAGCTGGCGGAGTTCGGAGCTGCGGTCGGCTTGCATGAAACACCCTCGGTAATCGAACAATGGCCGGGGCAGGGCAAGCGAAAAAGCGAACGGCGCCACAAACCCGGCTGGGGTCTGCGAGCGCCGTTGATCGGTTGCCGAGCCTGGCCCGCCGGCCTGTCAGGCCATGTCGGGTCGCAACGCTCCTCGGCAAGCTCGCAATTCTAGCCACAGGAGGGCGCAATTGCCAAGCCGCCCCCGCGCCCGGCTCCGCTCAATCCTGATGCACATAGCTACCGGGTGCCGGCCCCAGCGCCGGGTAGCCCGCCTGCGGCGCGCCGATCGAAGGCGGCGCCACCGGCTCGCCCGAGCGCGCGCCCAGCCACTCGATCCAGCTCGTCCACCAGGACCCGTCCTGCTGCTGGGTTCGCGCCTCCCAGGCCGCGGGATCGACGTAGTGATCGACCGCCTGCACCGTCGATATGCGGTAGCGCCGGCGCGGATGCCCGGGCTCGGAGACGATGCCGGCATTGTGACCGCCGCTGGTAAGCACGAAGGTGATTTCCGCGTCCGCCACCAGCAGGTGGATCTTGTACACCGAACGCCACGGCGCGACGTGGTCGCGCTCGGTGCCGACGGCGAAGATCGGCATGTTCAGGTCGGCCAGCGCCACCGGCCGGCCATCGACTTCATACTGCCCACGGGCCAGGTCGTTGTCGAGGAAGAGCCGTCGCAGATACTCCGAATGCATCTTGTACGGCATCCGCGTGGCGTCGGCGTTCCAGGCCATGAGGTCGCTCAGTTCCTCGCCCTCGCCCATCAGGTAGGCGCGCTCCATGCGCGACCAGATGAGGTCGTTCGAGCGCAACAATTGAAAGGCACCTGCCATCTGCTTCGAATCGAGATAGCCCTGCGACCACATCATGTCCTCGAGGAAGGTGAGCTGGCTCTCGTTGATGAAGAGCATCAGCTCGCCGGCCTCGACGAAGTCGGTCTGGGCCGCGAGCAGGGTCATGGAGGCGAGACGGTCGTCGTGCTCACGCACCATCGCCGCCGCCGCGATCGCCAGCAGCGTGCCGCCGAGACAGTAACCGACGCTGTGCACCTTGCTGCCGGGGACGATCGCCGAGATCGCATCGAGCGCCGCCATCACGCCGAGGCGGCGATAATCGTCCATGGCGAGATCGCGATCCTCCTCGTCCGGGTTCTTCCACGAGATCATGAAGACCGTGTAGCCCTGCTCGGTGAGGTGCTTCACCAGGGAGTTGCCGGGCGACAGATCGAGGATGTAGTACTTCATGATCCAGGCCGGCACGATCAGCACCGGCTCCGGGCGTACCTTGGCGGTCGCAGGCGCGTACTGGATGAGCTCGATCAGGCCGTTGCGAAAGACGACCTCGCCCGGCGTCGCGGCGACGTCGCGCCCGACCTGGAAGCGCTCGGCACCGGCGGGCGGTTTCTCATGCACCTGCCGGTCCCAGTCATCGCCGAAGTTCTGCAGCCCCTGCAACAGGTTCATGCCGCCACAGTCGCGCGTGCGGGCGAGCACCTCGGGATTGGT
>JBFGZP010000293.1:0-4221 GCA_041586695.1 Thauera sp. | reverse complement strand
TCAACAACCTGCATTGGACGGCGCTGATCGAATCCATCGTCCTCGGCGACGGCGGCCCGCGCCATGTGGCGACATTGAAGGCACTGGTCGAGGCCGGCGCCGACGTGAATATCGGCGACCGCAGCGGCACCACTCCGCTTTTCCTGGCGCGCCAGCGCGGCCATGCCGAGATGGTGAGGATTCTGGAGCAGGCCGGGGCGCACTGAGGGTGTGCCGGCGCCGGACCGCGCCAGCGACGCTTTCGCCCGGTACAGCCTGAGCCCGGCCGTATTGTTGGCGTGTTTGCCAACATGAAAGCCGAGCGTATCCGCGACTTCAGGGGAATCACGCCCGAGGGGCATCTCATCCGGATGGTCGTGTGGCGCGTTCCGGAGGCCGTGCCGCCGAGTAATCACGCCTTCAGGTATCGACTCGTGCATGTGGCGAACGGGGAGCATTTGCCTGGCTTCGACAACGAGCGCGGAAAGGGCGATCACTGCCACCTGGACGGCAAGGAGCAGCCTTACCCGTTCGTGTGTCTGGAGCGCTCGATCGTGGATTTCATCGCAGAAGTGGACAAGAGGAGGGCGCCATGACTACACGTCGTTCTTCTCCCGCTGATCGACGGGGCCTTCATGAACTCCAGGGACTCACGAGCACGGGCCCGATGGCTTGATTGAACTTCGCTATGGATGCCATTTGGAGAATAACGTTGATTCATGGGGGACCGAACTCTAGATTGGATTGTGTTGTCGATTGCAAACAGCCAAAGGAGATCAACATGTCCAACGAAGCAAAGTGCCCGTTCTCGGGCGGAGCGCTCGAGCACACCGTGGCCGGGGCCCCGACGAACGCAGACTGGTGGCCCAGGCAGCTGAACCTGAAGATCCTGCACCAGCACTCCGCCAAGTCCGATCCCATGGGCGAGGCGTTCGACTACGCGGAGGCCTTCAAGAGCCTCGACCTGGACGCCGTGATCAAGGACCTCCATGCCCTGATGACCGATTCGCAGGACTGGTGGCCCGCGGATTACGGCCACTACGGGCCCTTGTTCATTCGCATGGCCTGGCATGCCGCGGGGACATACCGCATCGGCGATGGTCGCGGCGGCGCGGGTACCGGTGCGCAGCGTTTCGCGCCGCTCAACAGCTGGCCCGACAACGGCAACCTCGACAAGGCTCGCCGTCTGCTGTGGCCGATCAAGCAGAAGTACGGCCGCAAGCTGTCGTGGGCGGACCTCCTGATCCTGACCGGCAACGTCGCGCTCGAGTCGATGGGGTTCAAGACCTTCGGCTTCGCCGGTGGCCGCGCAGACATCTGGGAGCCGGAGGAGGACGTCTACTGGGGCCCCGAGGCCACCTGGTTGGGCGACGCGCGCTACAGCGGCGATCGGGAACTCGCCAATCCGCTCGCTGCCGTGCAGATGGGCCTCATCTATGTGAACCCGGAAGGCCCGAACGGCAACCCCGATCCGCTCGGGTCGGGGCGCGATGTGCGCGAGACCTTCGCCCGCATGGCGATGAACGACGAGGAGACGGTGGCGCTCACCGCCGGCGGCCACACCTTCGGCAAGACCCATGGCGCGGGCGACCCGGCCAACGTCGGCGCGGAGCCCGAGGGCGCCGACATCGAGGAGCAGGGCCTGGGCTGGAGGAACAGCTTCGGCAGCGGCAAGGGTGGGGACGCGATCACCAGCGGCCTGGAAGGCGCCTGGACCCCCACGCCCACCCAGTGGGACAACAGCTACTTCGAGACTCTGTTCGGTTACGAGTGGGAGCTGACCAAGAGCCCCGCCGGCGCCCACCAATGGAAGCCCAAGGGCGACACCGGCGCGGCCACTGTGCCGGACGCGCATGACCCGAACAAGCGCCACGCACCGATGATGTCCACCGCGGACATGGCGATGCGCATGGACCCGGCCTACGAGAAGATCTCGCGCCGCTTCATGGCGAATCCGCAGGAGTTCGCCGACGCGTTCGCACGCGCCTGGTTCAAGCTGACGCACCGTGACATGGGCCCGCGCGCACGCTACCTCGGCCCGCTGGTGCCGAAGGAAGAACTGATCTGGCAGGACCCGATCCCCGCCGTGGACCATCCGCTGGTCGATGACGCGGACGTCTCGGCCCTGAAGGCCAAGGTCCTCGCCTCGGGCCTGACCATCCCGCAGTTGGTCGGCACCGCCTGGGCCTCGGCCTCGACCTTCCGCGGCGGCGACAAGCGCGGCGGCGCCAACGGCGCGCGCATCCGCCTCGCCCCGCAGAAGGACTGGGAGGCCAACCAGCCGGCCCAGCTGGCGAAGGTGCTCGCAACGCTCGAGGGTATCCAGAAGGAGTTCAACAGCACGCAGTCCGGCGGCAAGAAGATCTCGCTCGCCGACCTGATCGTGCTGGCCGGCAACGCGGCGGTCGAGGCCGCGGCGAAGAAGGCCGGCCAGGACGTGACGGTGCCCTTCTCGCCGGGGCGCATGGACGCCTCGCAGGACCAGACGGACGTCGACTCCTTCGCGCCGCTGGAGCCGCAGGCCGACGGGTTCCGCAACTATGTGGGCAAGGGCCTCGAGGCTTATGCGGGCGAGCTGCTCATCGACAAGGCGCAGCTGCTGACGCTGACCGCGCCCGAGATGACGGTGCTGATCGGCGGCCTGCGCGCCCTCGACGCGAACGTCGGTCAGGCCAGGCACGGCGTGTTCACCAAGCGCCCCGGGACCTTGTCCAACGATTTCTTCGTGAACCTGCTCGACATGGGCACGAAGTGGCAGAAGTCCGCCACCGAGGGTGTACTGGAGGGACGTGACCGCGTGACCGGTGAGCCCAAATGGACCGGCACCGTTGTGGACCTCGTCTTCGGTTCGAACTCCCAGCTCCGGGCTCTCGCCGAGGTCTATGCGTGCAGCGACGCACAGGAGCCGTTCGTGCGTGACTTCGTAGCGGCCTGGAACAAGGTGATGAACCTGGATCGCTTCGACCTGAGGTGATCTCGCAAGTTCGGTCTCGAAGGTTCTCGACCGCGCAGCCCCGACCTGGTTTCGGCTTGTCCAAGCCGGATCGGGGCTGTATGAGAAACACCGCTCCGGACGTCCTCACCGGACGGGACCCGCCGCAAAGTCGAAGTCCGGCGAAACAGGAAACAGGCCTTCGCGGTTCTGCGGAATTACTTGGCCGGGCGCCTTTCACGAACTCGCGCGAGGCCCGGAACAATTCCAGATCGTGCTCGTAGTCAGCAGCGTCGGCGCGGTCGATTTGAACCCACTCCCCCGAACTTGCCATGCCGCCGGGATGAAGCGGGACGACGTTGCCCCTCGAGAACTGCAACTCGGTCGCGGTGGCGGCAGGCACGCGTAGTCCGACGCCGTTGCCGCATGTGCAGACGAACACCTGTCCATCCGCTATCGCCATCAGCTGTGTGTTGCAGGCCTTGTCGAGTGTGTCCATCAGCACGCAGGTCTCGCCCACCGTGCGGCCGCAGGTGAGTACGCCGTGGTCGCGCAGGATCATTGTGTGGTGGCTGCCGAGCGCGGCGGTGACGCGGGCCTGCTCGTCCGCGTCGAAGGCGAGGCCCTCTTGGTCCTGATAGGCGATGTCGCGCCAGAACCGCATCGCGTGCTGCGACAGCGGCAGCAGGCCGCAATCGAGCGCCGACACGGCGATGCCGGCGGTGGTGTGCAGGTGGATCACGCAGTGCGCGTCGGCGCGGGCGCGATGGACCGCAGCGTGAATGGCGAAGCCGCTCGGGTTGGCGACATGGCGGGAGTCGTCGATGACACGCCCGTCGGTGTCGATCGCAGAAGGTTCGACGCGGTGATCTCGTCGAAGGTGAGGCCGAAGGGGTTGATCAGGAAGGCTTCGCGGCCGTCCTTGCCCCGACCGGGCAAGCGCAACGAATTGTGGGTGTAGATGAAGTCATCCCAGCCCTTGTTCGCAGCGAGCCGGTAGCCGGCGGCGAGATCGACTCTCGCGCCCGCCACTCGGCCTCGCCGATGCCTGCGCGGCGGACGCCATAGGGGCGTTCTGCGCTCGGAGCGGGGCTGGGTGCGGTCATGATCGGTTTCAAGCCAGGGCGGGAATCGTGGCGCTGCATTCCAGCTGGATTTCGTCGCAATTATGCCCCGGCCCTGCGCGGTCGACGACGAGGAAGTCGCAGGTGGCCTCGAGGGCGAGCAGGGGGTGGTGCCAGACGCCGGTGGCGTAGTTGACGCCCTGGTCGCCGCGGGCGAGGAAGACGCGCAGGTCTTCGACCTCGGGC
>JBFGZP010000292.1:0-4247 GCA_041586695.1 Thauera sp. | reverse complement strand
TCGATCGTCGGTCCCGTCCACGAATCGTCGCGCGGCCGCGCGCGGGCCAGCGCCTGGGGCGCGCCTATCCAGCCCTCGCAGGCGTTACGTCCGCTGCGGCCGCGCCACCGGTTCAGCAGCCACTTGCATCGTGCGTAGAGACGGAAGAAGCGCAGCACGGCCCTGCGCTCGCACGGACTGGGCTGGTGCGCGCAGCAGACGAGCTTGTCGTCGATCATGCCGCGGTCCATCAGGGTGACCGCCCCCCAGGCGCGAACCTTGACGCGGGTGCCGCAGGCCAGGCGCGGGCCGAGAACCAGGGCATCGAGCAAGTCGCCTTCGAGCCCGAGATAAGCCGGAACCGAACCGTAGTTGAACGGGCATGGCAGGGGCGAGACGAAATCGATGCGCCCGGTCGACCCGCGCTTGAGGAAACTGCCCCGTGGAATCTCGATCACCACTTCCAGCTCCGGCGGTTCGAACGGTTCCGCGAAGGTGTCGGGGTGGCTCGGTTTTCTGGCTTTCACGGAACAAGCTTACCCGAGCACGACCGACCCGGGCCGGCGGTTTCCGCCCTCGCGCCGCCGGCGAGCGCGGCATGCAGGGCCTTGCCTTGCCCGGCCCGCTCGCCCTGGCGGCCGGCGCCGCTGCTATGCTCCTGTGGGTCCGAAACCGACTGCGGCCGTAACGAGACCTGATCGTCATTACCGCGCCGCGCCTCGAACAGCAGATGAATCTCCACCGTGACGCCCCCGCCGCCCTCGCCGGGCGCCGACTGTTCGAGCCCATCGCCGCGCTCCTCGCCCACTTTGCGTCCACGTCCCTGCCCGACGCCGCGCGGCTCACCGCGCTGGTGCGCGAAGCCGCGCCGCATGCGGCCAGCGGCGGCGGCCGTCCGATCCGCTTCGCCCTGCCCGCGGCGACGGCCTTCGGGTACGAGGAGCATGTCTTCGAAACCGGCGAGGTGCCCGCACGCGCGGACGACTGGCACGACTTCTTCAATGCGCTCGCCTGGTGTGTGTGGCCGCGGTCGAAGGCGGCCTGCAACGCGCTTCACCTCGAGCATCAGCAGATGCGCCGCGCCGCAGGTCTCGCCGGTCGCGGCCCGGTGCGCGACACCCTGACCCAGTTCGACGAGTGCGGCATCGTCGTCGTGTCTTCCGACGCCGAAATCCCCACCCTGCTCGGTGACCGGGAATGGGAGCAAGCGTTCTGGCATCGCCGCGCGCGCCTCATGTCGAGCACCCGCTTCCTCGTTCTCGGCCACGGCACATGGGATCAGTTGCGCGAGCCCTTCTTCGGCCTTTGCGCCAAGGCGATCTACCGGGTCGTCGATGCCTCCTGGCTGGCGCTGCCCGAGGCGCTTGCCCAGGCCGAGACGGACGCCTGGCTCGCGGCCCACCTCGTCGACGCCGCCCCGGGCCTCACGCCGCGCGCGCTGTCGCCGCTTCCGCTGCTGGGCATTCCCGGCGTCAGCGGTGACAGCGACTGCGCGGCCTACTATCGGGACCAGCGCCAGTTCCGTCCGCGGCCGCGCTGAGGGCAAACATCGCCTGCAGTTTGGGGTTCGCGGCCGCGGACGCAGGGCAAGCCCGGATCAGGACGCATCTGCTGCGGACGTGAGCTCACCGCGAACGAACTCGCGGAAGATCCGCACCCTTGCCGGCGCCTCCAGGCCGCCCAGGCTGATCGCATAGAGCTTGCCTTCGATCACGCTCAAATCCGGCAGCACCGGCACCAAAGCGCCTGCGGCAAGGCTCGCCGCCGCGACGAAATCGGGCGCCGGCCCGATACCCCCGCCCGCCAGCACGATGCGATGAACGCTGGCGAAGTCGGTCGTGCGAATGACCGGCCGCGTCGCGACCGTCATGGAGCGCCCACGACGGTCGGACAGCGTGATCTTTCCGGCTGCGACAAGATCCCGGCAGATCACGAGGTCATGGTCGACGAGGCCCTGCGCCGTGGCGGGAACGCCGTGAACCGCAACATAGCCGGGCGACGCGTAGAGCCCGACCCGGAACGCAGCGAGGGTCGAGGCGCGATAACCCATGTCCGGCAGCTCGCCCGGGCTGGCCCGCAGCGCGAGATCGATGCGGTTGGCGGCCAGGTCCAGTGCCGCGTCGGTGAGCAGCAGTTCCACCGTGATCTGCGGATGCAGCGCGCGGAACCTGACCACCAGCGGCGGCAGCACGTCGACGCCGAGGTCGATCGGCGCCGTCACGCGCAGGTGGCCTTGCGGCACGGACTGCGACTGCCGCGCGCCCTCGGTCGCATCGGCGAGCAGGGACAAGGCCTCGCGCGCCTTGACGTAGAAGCTCGTGCCCTCTTCGGTGGCGCTGACCGCGCGCGGCGTGCGCGCCAGCAAGGCCGCGCCGAGGCGGCGCTCGAGGCGCGACAGGCGACGGCTGATGCTGCCCTTGGTCTCACCGAGCTCTCGGGCCGCCGCGGAGACGGTGCCGAACTCGATCACGGCGCAGAAGGCGCGAATGTCCTCCAGGGCCCCGCCAAGGGTTTCCGATTCGTGAACCATATGTTCCGATCCAGCAGTCTTCTGCATTGATGGAAACTTCAATAATGTTCACTCCAAGGGATGGACGCAAACTTCGCGCCCCCCACAACCCAACGGAGCAAACAAATGAATACTCAAACTGCCACTGCGACCGCCCTCCCCGGCACGAGCTTCTTCGATCGACTGGCGCCCCTGGCCGACCCGCTCGTCCGCATCACCGCCGGTCTGCTGCTGATGCCCCATGGCGCACAGAAACTGTTCGGCTGGTTCGGTGGTTATGGACTGGCCGCCACCGGGCAATTCTTCGGAACCACGCTGGGCATGGAGCCGGGCATCCTGTTCGCGCTGCTGGCGGGCCTGGTGGAGTTCCTCGGCGGTCTCGCCCTGGTGCTCGGCCTGCTGACCCGTCCGGCGGCGCTCGCCGTGGCGGCCTTGATGGCGGTCGCCCTGTCGGTGCACGTGCCCAACGGCTTCTTCTGGACCAGCGGTGGTATCGAGTATCCGCTAATGTGGGGCCTGATCGCGCTCGCCATCTTCTTCCGCGGCAGTGATCCTTACTCGCTCGACGCACGCCTGGGCCTGCGCATCTGAAAAACGAACCCGCGCCCGCCGCACAGGAGGACTCCAGCATGTCCGAAAGCAGCTTGCCGAGCGTGTTCCTGCCCCACGGGGCGGGTCCGTGCTTCTTCATGAACTGGAATCCGCCCGACGCATGGGACTTCATGGCGTCCTGGCTGCGCAGCCTCGTGCGCCAGGTGGGCGCGACACCGAAGGCCTTGCTGGTGGTCTCCGCCCACTGGCAGGAAGACGTGTTCACGGTCAACACGCAGGCCGCACCGGGCCTGCTGTACGACTACTATGGCTTCCCCGAACACACCTATCAGATCACCTGGCCGGCAGCGGGCGCCCCTGCGCTCGCCGCCGAGGTCCGCAAGCTCCTGGGTGCGGCAGACATCGCGTCGGCCGAGGACGACGCGCGCGGCCTCGACCATGGCGTGTTCATCCCGATGAAGCTCGCCTTTCCGGATGCCGACGTGCCGGTGCTGCAGCTCTCGCTGCGCGCAGGCCTGGACCCGGAAGCGCACCTCGCGCTGGGCCGGGCCCTGGCGCCGCTTCGCCACCAGGGCGTGCTGATCATCGGCAGCGGCATGAGCTTTCACAATATGCAGCGGTTTCGCGGCGACGGCGGCGGCGCGGTCGATGCGGACTCCCGGCGCTTCGACGCCTGGCTGGCGGAAACCGTGGCCCTGCCGGGGGCGCGGCGCGAACAGCGCCTGCGCGACTGGGCCCAAGCCCCCGGCGGACGCGCATCGCACCCGGTCGAGGAGCACCTGCTGCCGCTGCATGTGGCCGCCGGCGCGGCGGGCGAGGACGCGGGCGTCAAGGCGTTCGAGGACACCGTGCTCGGCAGCGTGCAGTCGGCCTTCCTGTTCGGCGCTCGATAACGCGATCCATACGGGCGGCCCCTTGAAAAGCCGGGCCAGTGCCCCCACAATGGAGACATGGTTGTAATTCCGGCAATCCGGAGACGTTCTGGACAGGGGTTCGATTCCCCTCACCTCCACCTAAGCGTATCGGGATGCGTTTAGGTGGGGGTGTCCAGGTTTCGACAGGGCGAGCAAAGGTGAGCAGGCAACCCGAGAGGCGACGGACGTAATCCGCGCAAATCCATAAACGCCAACGATGAGCGTTTCGCACTGGCCGCTTAAGGTCAGAGCCGGGGCCGCTGAAGCCTTGTAACCCAAGACAGCCGGTGGGG
>JBFGZP010000291.1:0-4303 GCA_041586695.1 Thauera sp. | reverse complement strand
TGTACCGTGACCATAGCGCTGCAGCGTCTCCTGGTTGTTCGCCTCGGCGCGATACAACACGGCGCCCTCGAACAGGACCATGCGGATGCCTCGCGTCTGCGGGCTGTGCGGATCTTCCTCGGTTTCGCACTTGGCGTGGTGCTTGCGGTGAATCGCAGCCCATTCCTTGGTCACCATGCCCGTCGTGAGCCACAACCAGAAACGGAAGAAGTGACTCGGGATCGGATGCAGGTCGAGCGCGCGATGCGCCTGGTGCCGATGCAGGAAGATGGTGACGGAGGCGATGGTGACGTGGGTGAGCGCGAGCGCAACCACGATGTAACCCCACCAGGGAAGATCGATCAACCCGTTATACATTCAGTGAAATATCCTTGCAGATGAAAAGAAAAGCTTGTCGATTCTACGCGAAGGCGCGGACCGAGGCCCGGGAAACCGTCCCGCAGGACTCGGTGTCCCTTTAACCGTAGCGTTCTCGCCGTCCGAATTCGGTAAAAGTACTTGGACCCGGATGCCGCGCAGTCGTTCAATCGGGGCACGGCAACCCACGCGCAGAGGCGATTCGGCGACACCCTCGCGCCGCTTGCCATCCCGCATCGGCGCTCAGGGCTTCCAGGGCAGGCTGGTGATCGTGGTGGCGTCGGCGCGGTGGCGTCGCCAGTTGTCACGGTAGGCGCGTGCCAGGGCGCAGTGGTTGCGCAGCACGAGCAGGTTTTCGGCGTTGCGGTTCTGCGCCGACCAGGTGAAGTTATACGAGCCCGTCAGCACCGCACACCCAGGACCATCCGCATCGACGATCAGCACCTTGTTGTGTGCCGCGTTGTAGCGCGTCTCCAGCGCCACCGGCACGCCGGCCGCGAGCAGCCGCGGCAGCGCATTGCCCTTGCCGCGGCCGTTCATCTGCGCGTCGGCCAGCACCTCGACCTTGACCCCACGCCGGTGCGCCGCCACCAGGGCGTCGGCGATGCGGCGGCTGGTGAAGGCGTAGGCCTGCACCAGCAGGCTGCGGCGCGCGTCGCGCACCAGGCCGACCAGCACGGTCTCGGCGTCGTCACGCGGCGAGAAGGCCAGTTCGATCTCGCCCTGGGCGTCAAAGCGCTGCGAGGCCGCCGCGGGCAGGGTCCAGCCGGCGACCAGGGCGCACGCGAGCGAGAGGCCGCGCGCGCAGGAAACGCGGACGCGCTCACGCATCGGCCACGCGCTCCATCACCGTGGCGAAGAAGCCATCGGTGTCATGTAAGTGTGGCAGCAGTCGCAGGCGCTCGCCGGTGGCCAGAGCGACACCTTGCTTGTCCAGCACCGCCTCCGCCGACAGCGAATGGAATTGCGGATGGGCGGCCAGGAAGGCGTCGACCACGGCGTCGTTTTCCTCCGCCAGCAGGCTGCAGGTCGCATACACGAGGCGCCCGCCGGGACGCACCAGGCGCGCAGCCGCCGCCAGGATCGCCGCCTGCTTGAGCACCATCTCCTCCACCCCTTCCGGGCTCTGGCGCCACTTCAGGTCCGGATTGCGGCGCAGCGTTCCGAGCCCGCTGCAGGGCGCATCGACGAGCACGCGATCCGCCTTGCCCGCCAGGCGCTTCACCTTGGCGTCGTTCTCGTGCGCGATCAGCACCGGGTGCACGTTCGACAGCCCGGCGCGCGCCATGCGCGGCTTGAGCTTGGCCAGGCGCTTCTCCGACACGTCGAAGGCATAGAGCCGGCCGGTGGAACGCATCATCGCTCCCAGCTGCAGGGTCTTGCCGCCCGCACCGGCACAGAAATCCACCACCAGCTCGCCGCGGCGCGGCTGCACCAGCAGACCGAGCAACTGACTGCCCTCGTCCTGCACCTCGAAGCTGCCGTCCAGAAACGCGGGATGCTTCTGCAAGGCCGGCTTGGCCGCCAGGCGGATCGCCTGCGGCGACAGCGCGCCCGCGGCGGCTTCGACGCCGCTCTCGCGCAGGCGCGCCAGCACGGCGTCGCGGTCGGCCTTCATGATGTTCACGCGCAGATCGAGCGGCGCCGGACGATTCAGCCCGTGGGCGAGCGCGAGCAGCTCGGCATCGTCGTAGCCGGCGTGCAGCCGCTCGACCAGCCAGTCGGGCAGGTCGGCCCGTTCGGCGACCGTGCCCTCGCCCGCATCGGCGGCCTTGATGGATGTTATCCAGTCGCGCTCGGTGGGCGAGGCCAGGCCCTCGAAGTTGCGCATCGGCCAGCCCTCGCCGCGCGCGAACCATGCCAGCAACAACTCGCGCGGCGTCGCCTTCGCGCCGGCCAGCCGGCGCAGCCAGCGCAGCCGGCGCAGTACGCCGTACACGGCCTCGGCGATGAAACCGCGGTCGCGATGGCCGAGCTCGCGGTTCTCGCGGAAATGCCGCGACAGCACCGCGTCGGCCGGATGCTCGAAGGTGAGCACGGCGCCCAGTGCCTGGGTCGCCTGGATGAAGAGCACACGTGACACCGCGCCTTCCGGGGTCGTCGGCGGGGTGCGCTCGGCGGTTCGCTTCGGTTTTTGCATGATTCTCGCTTCAGTTGTCGAGGCAGGCGTCGGCCACACGGGTGACGGCTTGCTTGGATTCGATGATGGCGCGGCCGCCGTGGTCGCCGGCCGCCTGTCTGCTTTCCGCGTTGGCGTTCTAACCCGCCGGGGCCGGTTTCGCGCTCTTGCCCGTCGGCGTCAGCTGCACCTCGGTCGCCTGCTGATCCAGGGTCTCGCCGTCGTCATCGGCGATGCGGATCCGCACCGGCAACATGGCGTGACTGCGTGACAGCCAGATATCGATGGTGAGGCTGCCATCTTCAGCCTTGGCGCGCAAACGCACGGTGTCGAGGCGGCCGATCGGCAACTGCTGCGTTTCCTGGCCGACGAGCTCGAGCGAGGCAGGCTTGGCCGACTTGTTGCTCACGACCGTGAGCGTCGTCGGCAGGTCGTCGACGCCGACGATCCCGATCTGATGCCAGAGGCTGAGGACATCCTGATCGCCCGGGACGATGCGCTCCGTCCGCGGCGCCTTGCCGCCACGCAGGATATTGGCCTTGCCCGCAGCCCAGTCGAATTCGACCGCATCGGGCTTGCGCATGGTTTGCTCGACCTTGAAGCGCAGCGGCTTGAGGCCGCGACTGCCGAGTTCGCCCTCGCTGCGCTGGGTATAGCGGAAAGTTCCCAGCGCGGCAATCACGCCGATGGTTTCGAGCTTGACCTCCATCCGGTAGCTGACCTCGTCGTGCGACCACGTGTGCAGCGCCTTCCCCACTTCGTAGCCCTTGCTGCCGAGCAGCACGCGATAGGCGATGCTGCCCTGCAGTGGCCAGCCCTTGACGTCGAGCTTGTCGACCGTGGCGTTGGCCAGCAGCAAGCGCGGGCTGGCATCGCCGGCCGCAGCCGGCATCGCCACGTGCACCAGCAGACAGATCCCCAGCGCGAGCATGCTTGCACGCTTCATCATCGCCGCGCCTTCATTGTTCCACCGGCGGTACGCTCCAGCCCGCACCGGCGTCGGTCTCGCCGCTCACGCGCACGCGGCCGTCGGCGCCGACCTCCAGACGCCCCTCGGCGAACCAGCGCACGGCCTGGGGATAGATGCGGTGCTCCATCGCCAGGACGCGCGCGGCCAGGCTCGTCTCGTCATCGCCCGGCCGCACAGGCACTGCGGCCTGAACGACTATCGGGCCGCAGTCGAGTTCGGGAGTGACGAAATGGACTGTCGCCCCATGCACCCGCACGCCCGCCACGAGGGCGCGCCGATGGGTGTGCAGGCCCGGAAAGGCCGGCAGCAGCGAGGGGTGGATGTTGAGCAGGCGGCCTTCGTAGCGACGCACGAAGCCGTCGGTGAGCACCCGCATGAAACCGGCCAGCACCACGAGCTCGGGCTGGAAGCGATCGATGCTATCGGCCAGCGCGGCGTCGAAGCTGGCGCGATCGGGGAAGGCCTTGTGGTCGACAAGCGCGGTGTCGATGCCGCGCGCAGCGGCAAAGGCCAGCCCGCCGGCATCGGGCCGGTTGCTGATCACCGCGGCGATACGCAAGGCGGGAATGCCGGCGCGGACGATCGCTTCCATGTTGCTGCCGCGGCCGGAAATGAGAATGACGATGGACTTCATTGAGCCTGACTGTTGCAGATGGGACCACGGCGCCCAGGCCGCGAGCGATCGCGGCGGGCGCCGGGTGTGTTCAATAGACCGGCAGGAATACCGCGGTGGCCAGGTTCTGGACCACGCGCGTGACGGTGCGTTCGGTTTCTTCCTCGATCACGTCGGAGAGGGTGTCGAGCAGGCCGATGATGCGGCCGAACTCGCGCTCGAAGCTCAGGTTGGCGACGCTGCC
>JBFGZP010000290.1:0-4337 GCA_041586695.1 Thauera sp. | reverse complement strand
TCCACCAGCTTGGGCAGTTCCTCGTGACGTTGCTTGAGCAGCACGTCGATGTTGGCCCAGGCCTTGGCGACGTTGTGCTTGAGTCGGACGAGACCGTTGTAGACGACGACGCCGTACAACAGGGCGACGACGAACAGGCCGAGAATGACGGCGAAGGAAACGCTCATTGTTCAGGCTCCTGTGTAATGCGGCGCATCATATACTCAAGGTTCGGATTCGGATGTTGCGCATGACACACTGCGCCGCTGGAGGTGGAAGTGAAGGGACGGTTGCTCCGCTTGTTGGCTGCGGCCGCGGTGATGGGTGTGCTTGCCGGCGTGTTCGCGGCCTACCAGCATCCGTCGATGCTGATCGATTTCTCCAACCTGGTGTTCTGCGGCTGAGGTCTCAGGCATCGGGCGTCGGCAGGAAGCGCGCTCGGTGCTCTTCGGGCACTGCGAGGCGATGCAGCAACTGATCGCGGCCGATGTGCAGCAGGGCCTCGATGGCGTCGAGGTCGTCGGGCAGGGCGGAGTCATCCCAGCCGTGCGAGACGTGGCGCGCCAGGTCGGCCGCGAGCCTGATCGTGCGCACGCGCGGGTTGTCGCGCTCGGTCTCGTCGAGCAGTTGCACCAGCAGCTCGGGCAGGCGCCAGCGCCGGATCAGCCCGAGCTGGATCTCGGCGGCGGTGACGCCGAACACCGCCCGTTGCGCCACCGCGCTGCGCAGGCCGCGCTCGGCCTGCTGCATGGCGTGCACGCGGGCGGTCAGGGCGGGCGCGAACACCCAGCACACGATGTCGGTGGCTTCGCGCAGCAGGGCGGCGACGGTGATCTCCTGCACGTCGAGGTCGTGCCGGACCACCGCCCAGTCGCGTGCGAAAGCCGCCGCGCGGCGCGCGCGCCCGATCACCTTGAGCACGCCGACGAGCGCCTTCGGTTGCGCCAGCAAGGCGTCCTCGACGGTGGGCAGATCGGCGAAGGTGTCGAAGA
Source organism: Thauera sp. (assembly GCA_041586695.1). Classification (GTDB taxonomy): domain Bacteria; phylum Pseudomonadota; class Gammaproteobacteria; order Burkholderiales; family Rhodocyclaceae; genus Thauera. The sequence goes on along the minus strand of JBFGZP010000290.1, from coordinate 3,366 downwards.
AGGGCGTCACGCCCATCATCATCACGGCGTGGTCGATGGTGGTGATGTCGTGGTTCTGCGACTGGCGGCGGTGGCGCTCGAGATGGGTGAGCACCCGCATAGTCATCAGCGGATCGCTCAGCACCAGGGCGGCGATGCGCTTGGCGCTGACCGTGTCCGCCTCGGCGCGCAGGGCGTCGAGTTCGCGCGCGGTGTGACGCAGCACGGGCAGTGTTTCACGCGAGAAGTGCTCGACATAGGCGTCGACCGATTGCAGCGGCGTGGCCAGCAGGTTCATGTTTCGTGTTGCCGTATGAGGTCGTCCCTCCCGGATTATCGGCCCATTCGCCTCGAACTGAAGGGGCGCCGTCGCCAGGGCGGGATGCCGCCGGGTTTTGGCTATAATCGGCGGAGTCGGGTGCGACTGCTGCGGCGGCCCGGGTCGCGACGCTCCACCCGGGCCTCGATTGGCGAGGCCGGCGGATCAAGAATAACCGGACGGCGAGGAGACAGCGCGCATGACCCCCTTCAAGGCATACCTGATCGAGCAGGACGAGAACAAGAAGGCCGTGGGCCGCATGGGTATGCTGGCGCCCGAGCAACTGGACGCGGGCGAGGTGCTGATCCGCGTCCATTACTCCAGCATCAACTACAAGGACGCGCTTGCCGCCACAGGCGCGGGCAAGATCATCCGCCGCTTCCCCTGCGTGGGCGGCATCGACCTCTCGGGGGAGGTGGTCGAGAGCGCCGATCCGCGCTTCAAGGCCGGCGATGCGGTCATCGCCACCAGCTTCGACATCGGCGTTGCCCACCACGGCGGCTACGCCGAGTACGCCCGCGTGCCCGCCGGCTGGGTGGTGCCGCTGCCGTCGGGCCTGGACCTGTTCGAGGCCATGGCACTGGGTACGGCCGGTTTCACCGCGGCGCTCGGCGTGGTGCGCATGGAGGACAACGGCCTCGCGCCTGAGAACGGCCCGGTGATCGTCACCGGCGCCACCGGCGGGGTTGGCGGCCTGGCCATCGACATGATGTCGCGGCTCGGCTATCACGTCGTCGCCCTCACCGGCAAGGAAGCCGAAGCCGATTACCTGAAGGGGCTGGGGGCGGCCGAGATCAAGCTGCGTGCGAGCATCGACCTCGACAAGGTGCGCCCGCTCGAGGCGTCGCTGTGGGCGGGGGCGGTCGACAACGTCGGCGGGCCGATCCTGCACTGGGTGCTGGCGACGATGAAGCAGGCGGGCACGGTGGCGAGCATCGGCAATGCCGCCAGCTTCAAGCTCGACACCACCGTCTTTCCCTTCATCCTGCGCGGCGTGAGCCTGCTCGGCATCGATTCCGGCTACATGGGCTTCCCCACCCGCCAGCGCGTGTGGGACCGCCTGGCGGGCGACCTCAAGCCGCGCAAGCTCGCGGAGGTGACCCGCACGATCGGTTTCGACGAGCTGCCCGGGGCCTTCGACGACTTCATCCAGGGTCGCGTCAAGGGCCGCACCGTGGTCCGGATCGGCGCCTGAGGTTGCAGTTCGAATGACGACGGGGCCGGCGATGACTGACGAAGACAAGATGCCCCGCGTACTGGTGGTCGATGATTCGCGCATGGTGCGGGCGACCATCGGCAAGCTCATTCGCGGCCGCTTCGAGGTGCGCGAGGAGGTCGACGGCGAGGCCGGCTGGGAGGCGCTGCTGGTCGACCCCACGATCGACCTCGTGCTTACCGACATCGGTATGCCGCGGCTCGACGGCTACGGCCTGCTCGGGCGCATTCGCGACTCGCGCGTCGGGCGCGTGCGCAATCTGCCGGTCGTCATCATCTCCGGGGACGAGGACGAGGCCGCGCGCGAGAAGGCCCTCGGCCTCGGCGCCAACGGCTTCATCGCCAAGGGCGCGGGTGGGGTCGAGCTGCTCGCCACCTTGTCCTCGCTGTTGAGCCTGTCCAGGGCCCGGAGCGAACTCGCGGAGAGCCGTGCTGCCCTGGCCCGCCAGAGTCCGGTGGACCCCGCGACCGGGCTGGCCACGCCGGGCTATCTGGAGCGCTACGGCGAGCAGGCCTTGTCGCAGGCGCGGCGCCGGCAGTCGGACATCTCGGCGCTGGTGATCGAGCTCGACCAGTTCGACGCGCTCACCGCGCAGTACGGCGCCCACGTCGTCCAGCTCATCGCGCGCAAGCTGTCGAAGATCCTGAGCAGCAAGATCCGCGCGGAAGACACTTTGTCGCAGCACTCGCCCTCGCAGTTCGCCCTGCTCTCGCCGGGCATCGATGCGCTCGGCAGCTGCGGCTTCGGCCTGCGCCTGCGCAAGAGCCTGGAAAAGCTGGTGATGGGCTACCGCGAGGAGCGCATCCGTGTCAGCATCACCATCGGCGTCGCGAATTCGGAGGTCGATGGTGCGCGTTCGGTGGGCGACCTGCTCGAGCGTGCGCGCGAACGCGTCGCCGCCGGTCGCGCCGCAGGCGGCAATCGAGTCGTCTCGGACCGCGGAGAGGTCGACCAGCACAGCATCGAACGCCAGCTCGGCCGCCAGTTCAGCATCGACGCCGCCCTGCGCCAGTTGCGCACTGGCGGCCATGACGAGGTGGTCGGACAACTCCCCGACATCATCGCGACGCTGATACCCCTGCTGGAATTGGTAGAATCACGACTTCACGTCGGTCTCCCGCTCGCGCAGCTCAAAAAATTCCACAAGAGCGCGGCGGCCGACAGTGACGATTCGGAGGCGACCCAGACATCCATCTGAGCGCTTCACCCGTGGCTCGCGCCCGCCTGTGTTCCCGGCCGACGGTCGCCTGTCGCAGTCATTGCTTTGAGGGAAATCTACAAGGGAGAGGATGCAAATGACCGCTTACATGGACTTTCACCGCAACTCCATCGATAACCGCGACGCCTTCTGGGCCGAGCAGGCCAGGCTCATAGAATGGAACAAGCCGGCCGAGCAGATCTGCGACTTCTCGAACCCGCCGTTCGTCAAGTGGTTCAAGGGCGGCGAGACCAACATCTGCCATAACGCGGTGGACCGCCACGCCGCCAAGCGCCCGAGCGACCGGGCTCTGGTGTATATCTCCACCGAGACCAACGAAGAGAAGGTGTATTCCTTCGCCGAGTTGCAGCGTGAAGTCGAGCGCATGGCGGCGATCTACCAGGAACTCGGGGTCAAGCGCGGCGATCGCGTGCTGATCTACATGCCGATGGTCGCCGAGGCCGCCTTCGCCATGCTCGCCTGCGCCCGCATCGGCGCCATCCACTCGGTGGTGTTCGGTGGCTTCGCCTCCGGTTCGCTCGCCACCCGCATCGACGACGCCAAGCCGGTGCTGATGGTCAGCGCCGACGCCGGCATGCGCAACGGCAAGCCTGTGCCCTACAAGCACCTGGTCGATGAAGCCTGCAAGCTGGC
>JBFGZP010000289.1:0-4337 GCA_041586695.1 Thauera sp. | reverse complement strand
GCGAGCGCATTGACGAAGCCGGTGATCACCGAACGCGAGACGAAGCGCATCAGTGCGCCCAGGCGCAGGAAGCCGGCGAGGATCTGCAGCACGCCTGTGAGCAGGGTGGCGGCGAGCAGGTACTGCAGGCCGTGATCCTTCACCAGGGTCACCATCACCAGCGCCATCGCGCCGGTCGCGGCCGAGATCATGCCCGGACGGCCGCCGGTGAAGGCGATCACGGTGGCGATGCAGAACGAGGCGTAGAGGCCGACCTTGGGGTCGACGCCGGCGATGATGGAGAAGGCGATCGCCTCCGGGATCAGGGCCAGCGCGACCACGAGGCCGGCGAGAAGGTCGTTGCGGACGTTGGAGAACCAGTCCTGGTGCAGGGCTTTCATCGGGTTTGTCGGGGTCCTTGTTTTTGTCCGCGTCTGGTGTGCGCGGTCTCTGGAAATGCGGAGCGCATGCCTTCACCGTGCGTGCCCGCGGCGGCCGGTCCGGACTTCGGTGGCGGCCGAGCCGGCAGCCCTGGCGACAGGGCGTCCCGGGACGTGGCGAAGAATCGGCTATCGGCCAGCGGCACGCTGCGGTCGGCGCGGCCCATGCATGAAATCCGCAAGCTCGATGGCAGTGGCCGGCAACGATGCGACGGCAAGGGCGTCAGTCTAAAGCGCCTGTTGCAATGCAGCAAGTTATTGATTAGACAGGCCTGCGCGGCGCCGCGGCATGATCGCCGCCGAGCGAGCACGCCAGCGCGGGCCGCGACGCGACGGCCGACTCGTACAATGGGGCATGAACACCACCACTCGCGCGCCGGCGTCGTCCTGCCCGGTCTGCGCCGCCGCCACGGTGCGGCCCCTGCTGACGGTGGATGGGCGCGCGTACTGGCGCTGCGAACGCTGCGAGGCGACCTGGCTGTCGCCGTCGCAGCTGCCTGCGCCGGAGGGGGAATTGGCCGAATACCTCCGTCACGAGAACTGCCCGGCCGACCCCGGGTATCGCCGTTTTCTCGACAAGCTTGCGACGCCATTGCTCGCCCGTCTGAGCCCGCACAGTGCCGGGCTGGACTACGGCTGCGGCCCCGGCCCGGCGCTGGCGGCGATGCTGCGTGAGGCCGGGCACACGGTGGCGCTTTACGATCCGTTGTTCGAGCCCTGTGCCGAGGTGCTGCGACGCAGCTACGACTTCATCACCTGCACCGAGGTCGTCGAACACTTCCACCGCCCGGCAGCGGAGTTCGCTCGCCTCGATGCGCTGCTGCGTCCGGGCGGCTGGCTCGGCGTCATGACCTGCTTCCAGACCGATGACGCGCGCTTCGCCAGCTGGCACTACCGACGCGACCCCACCCACGTCGTCTTCTACCGCGAATACACCTTTCGCCATCTGGCCCGGCGCCTGGGCTGGTCCTGCGAGATCCCGGCCAAGGACGTGGTGCTGCTGCGCAAGCCGCCGGCCTGAAGGCGCGTCTTTTCGGCCCGGCGCCGTTTTCAGGCTGGCTTCAGGCTCGGCTCCGCACAATGCGTTCCATGCCATCCCGGCATGAACAAGACGCAAGGAGCGCCACCATGAAAACCCGTCATTTCGCCGTTGCCGCCATCGCCCTGCTGTCCGGCACCGCGGCCTTCGCCGGCACCCAATGCACCGATGCGCCCAAGTCCGGCTGGCTGTCGGAAGAGGCGATGAAGCAAAAGATCGCCGACGCCGGCTATCAGATCGACAAGTTCAAGCTCACCGACGGCAACTGCTACGAGATCTACGGCAAGGACAAGGAGGGCAAGAAGGTCGAGATCTACTTCAACCCGGTCGACGGCAGCGTCGTGAAGTCGAAGAAGGGGTGATGCCATGAATGCGAACACCGCCGCGACGGGCGACCGGGTCAGGGTCTGGGATCTTCCGGTCCGGGTCTTTCACTGGGGGCTGGTGGCGGTGTTCGCGCTGGCCTATTTCACCGAGGACGATGCCACAGCGGTGCATCGATGGGCGGGCTACGCCGCTCTCGCGCTGATCGCCTTCCGCCTGCTGTGGGGTATGGTCGGCAGCCGCCACGCCCGCTTCAGCGACTTCGTGCCGAGCCCAGCGCAGCTTGCCGACTACGTCCGGCGCATGATCCGGCGCGAGGAGCCGCGTTACCTCGGCCACAATCCCGCCGCCGCGGTGATGATCCTGTTCCTGCTGGCGATGGTCGGCGTGATCGGCGGCACCGGCTGGCTGATGACCACCGATTGGGGCTGGGGCAGCGATGTGCTGGAGGAATTGCACGAGACCGCGGTCAACATGACGGTTGCGGCGATCGTGGTGCACGTGGCCGCGGCGATTTACGAAAGCCTGCGACACGGGGAGAATCTCGTCCGGTCAATGATCAACGGGTACAAGCGGCGCTGATTTCGATGTGATCGGTCGGGCGCCGCGGCAATACATGCGCACATTCACGCCTCACCAGGCCCTGCTGCTGTCGGTCGCGGCCGCGTTCACAACCATTGCGATGAAAACGGGTGCCTGGTGGTTGACCGGCTCGGTCGGTTATCTCTCGGACGCCCTCGAGTCGCTCGTCAACCTGGCCGGCGCCAGCTTCGCATTGGCGATGGTGGCACTGGCGCGTTCGCCGGCCGACCCCGAACATCCTTATGGTCACGGCAAGGCCGAGTACTTTTCCGCCGCATTCGAGGGCGGGCTGATCTTTCTCGCCTCGCTCGCGATCCTGTACGCGGCCGTCGAGCGGCTGATGAATCCGCAGCCGCTCGGTGCGCTCGGTCTCGGTACCGCTTTGTCGGTGGGGGCGAGCGTGGTCAATTTCCTCGTCGCCCGGGTGCTGTTCGAGGTCGGTCGCGCACACCGCTCGATGGCCCTTGAGGCCGACGCCCGCCACCTCATGACCGACGTGTGGACCACCGCCGGGGTAGTGCTCGGCGTCGGCCTGGCGAGCGCGACCGGCTGGGTCTGGCTCGACCCGTTGGTCGCGATTGCGGTGGCGCTGAACATCCTGCGCGAAGGCTGGGAGCTGATGCGGCGTTCGGTCGACGGCCTGATGGATCGTGCCCAGAGCGATGAGGATATCGCCCGCATCGAGGCCGTGCTGCAACGCTTCGCCACCGAGGGCTGTACCTACGCCAACCTGAAGACGCGCGTCGCCGGTTCGTTCCATTTCGCCGACGTGGACCTGCGCGTTCCCGGCTACTGGAGCGTCACCCGCGCGCACGACCTGGCCGATGCCATCGAACAGGCGGTCGAGGCCGAGGCCGATTCGCAACTGACGACGCACATCGAGCCCGTCGGCCATTGATACGGCGCGGGAAACGCGCCGGATCAGGCGGATGGGCGATCAGGCACGCTTGCGTCGCGTTGCCCCCAGTCCGGCCAGGCCGAGGCCGAGCAATGCGAGCGAGGCGGGTTCCGGCACGGCAGGGGGGTCGGCGGTGATCATGTCTTGCGCGCCGTCGTTCTCGAGCGTCATCGCGAAGCGCTGGTCGAGGCTGGCAGCGAGCGGAATCGCCGCGAAGAATTGCTCGACCCAGTGGCTGCTTGCCCCGTTGACGTGAGTTGCGGAGAAAGCGCCGCTGGAGAGGCTCCACGTCGCGACATTCTCGTACAGGCTTTCCCATATGCCGAGCTGGACTGCCGATCCCTGCGGCCCGGTCAGCCCTCGCGCCCACGCGTACGGATCCGTCCAGACATTGCTGCCACCATGCATGACGTAATTGACCGCGCCGAGGAAATCCAGCGTTCTCGTCTTTGCGCCGTCGAAGTTGATTTCGTAGCGCACCCTGTCACCGCCGCGGATCGGCTCCTCCAGTTCGTAGCAGAACATGAAGACCTGGTCGACGCCGTTGACGAAGATGCTCGGATCGACGCCGACGAGCTCCGTTGCCTTCCCGCTGAAACGTCCGGCGCTCACGTGACTGGTCCGGGGGCTGCCGCCGTAGGCGGGGTAGGTGATATAGACGTTGTCGTGCGCTGAACCTGCGGACGACTCGAATCCGCCGAAGATCGGCTTGTCGAAAGTGATCGTGACCGCGGGCGCGGTCGTCAACGCGGAAGCGTTCGCGGCGCCAACCGCGGCGAAGAGCGCGCCGAAAAGCATGAGGCTTGCGATTTTCATTTTCTTATCCTTGGAGGCATTTAAATGCGCTTTAAAACTTAGATCACGTTTTATGCCAATAAACATAAATATAAGATTTATAGCGATATTGATTTTTGTGCTACTGCCAGCATCAGGGCTGGTGTCAAATAATCCGACAAAATCACCGCTTAAGAATTAATCGGCTGTATTCGATCACATTAGGTATTTTTCGCAAGCATGCAAGGAACTGCGCCACGCCGCCCCGGAAGGAAGGCGCTCGCGATCCGGTTCCGGGCGG
>JBFGZP010000288.1:0-4389 GCA_041586695.1 Thauera sp. | reverse complement strand
GGTACGCGGCTGGATGGAGGGCGTGCTGGCGCTGATGCTGGCCTATGCACCGCTGGTGTGGCTTGCGCTGCGCTTCGACGCCGGCGCGCCCGATAGGCACGACCTTGCAGCCCGCTCGGGCGTTCGCTAGGTGACGCGCGACTGCTCGCCCGGGCCATGCGGCGCGAGATCGGAGGCGGGCGCAACGGGCGTTCGTTGCGCGCGCTGGCGTGCCGATACGCGCGTCTGCGCCTGATATTGCCGCTAGAATTGCCCCCGACGGAAATTCATCTCGAGCACGAGCGGCGCATCGGCGCTGCATCACGACAAAGAATGCCAACCTACGCCATCGGCGACATCCAGGGCTGCCACACCCCGCTGCAGCGCATGCTCGAGCGCGTCGCCTTCGACCCCGCCGCCGACCGACTGTGGGTCGTCGGCGACCTCGTCAACCGCGGTCCGGAGTCGCTGCAGGTGCTGCGCCTGCTGCGCGAACTCGGCGACGCCGCCACCGTGGTGCTGGGCAATCACGATCTCTACCTGCTGATGGTCGCGGCCGGCTACAAGCGCCGCGACGGCGACGACACGCTGTACCAGGTGATCGAGGCGCCGGATCGCGACGAACTGCTGCACTGGCTGGCGCGGCAGCCGCTGATGCATGTCGAGGGCGACCATGCCCTGGTGCACGCCGGCCTGCTGCCGGGCTGGACGGTCGGCCGCGCGCTCGAACTTGCCGGCGAGGTGAGCGCGGTGCTGGCCGGGCCGCAGGCGAAGAAATTCCTCCTCAACCTGGCCGGCAACCGGCCAGTGCGCTGGGCCGAAAAGCTCGAGGGCTGGGACCGCCTGCGGGTGGTGGTCAACGCCCTCACCCGCATGCGCTTCTGCACCGCCGACGGGCGCATGGCGCTGCGCGCCAAGGGGCCGCCGGAAGAGGCGCCGCCCGGCACGATGCCGTGGTTCCGCGTGCCGGATCGCTTGAGCCGCAGCCACACCGTCCTCTGCGGCCACTGGTCGGCGCTCGGCTTCTTTCGCGAGCCCGGCCTGATCGCGCTCGATTCCGGCTGCGTGTGGGGCGGCAAGCTCACCGCGCTGCGCATCGAGGACGGCGAGGTGTTCCAGGTACCGGGCTGAGCAGGACCGGCGCCAAAGAGGTCGACGATCGCCCGAGCCGCCGCGAGCGCCGGTTCGCGGCAGCTCGTCGTGTCCGGGGGCGCGCGGCCGACGTGCAGCTGCGGCCCTTGCGGCGGGCGACGGCCTGGTTCTCCTGGAGCATGGGGCGTTTCCGTCTTGCGTGGATGAGGCGCCGTTCGCGAGAGGCCGTGTTGCGAGGCGGTGGCGTGCTGGTTACGATGCGATGACGAATAACTGGACCGCAAGGAGAGCTGCCATGGACAACTGTGTCTTCTGCCGCATCGTGGAGGGCGAGCTGCCGGCCTCGAAGGTGTTCGAGGACGAGCACACGCTGGTGATCATGGACATCCAGTCGGTGAATCCCGGGCACATGCTGGTGCTGGTGAAGCCGCATCGCGAAAACGTCTATGCCCTGGACGACGAACTCGCCGGCGCGGTGTTCCGCACCGCGGCGCGCATGGCGCGGCTGGCGAAGCAGGTCGTCGGCTGCGAGGGTGTGACGCTGTTCCAGGCCAACGAGACGGCCGGGGCGCAGACCGTGTTCCATTTCCACATCCACGTGCTGCCGCGTTGGGCGGGCGATGGCATGGACCTGGCCTGGCCGGTGAAGAACCCGCCGCGCGAGGCCCTGGAGGAAATGGCGGCGAAGCTGCGCGCGGCGCTGTAGGGCCGGCCATCGGCCGCCGGCTCGCATCGGGCGTGCTGGCGGGCTGAAGCCCGCCGGGGATGCCCGTGGGCGGGGCTGGTCGGCCACAGCCCCGTATAATGCGGGTTCCGTCCTTCGGCTCGATTCCCACATGTCCATCCTCGTCTGCGGTTCGGTCGCCTATGACTCGATCATGGTCTTCCAGGACCGCTTCAAGAACCACATCCTGCCCGAGCAGATCCACATTCTGAACGTGTCCTTCCTGGTGCCGGACCTGCGCCGCGAGTTCGGCGGCTGCGCCGGCAATATCGCCTACAGCCTGAAGCTGCTCGGCAGCGATCCGCTGATCATGGCCACGGTCGGCGAGGACGCCGGCCCGTACCGTGCGCGCCTCGACGCGCTCGGCCTGCGCCAGGACCACCTGCGCGAGGTGCCGGGCACCTTCACCGCGCAGGCCTTCATCACCACCGACCTCGACGACAACCAGATCACCGCCTTCCACCCGGGGGCGATGTTCCACTCGCACCTGAACAACGTGCAGGACGCGGTCGGCGTAAAGCTCGGCATCGTGTCGCCCGACGGGCGCGACGGCATGCTTCGCCATGTGCGGGGGTTCGCCGCCGCGGGCGTGCCTTTCGTCTTCGATCCGGGCCAGGCCCTGCCGATCCTGAGTGCGGAAGAGTTACTCGATTGTCTGAAACTGGCGAGCTACTGCACGGTCAATGACTACGAAGCGCGCCTGATGGCCGAGAAGACCGGTCGCAGCGAGGCGGAGTTGGCGCGCGAGGTCGAGGCCTTCGTTGTCACGCTCGGCGCAAAAGGCTCGCGCATCTACAGCGACGGCGAGCGGATTGCAATCCCGGCGGTGAAGCCGGACGACATCGTCGACCCGACCGGCTGCGGCGACGCCTATCGCGCAGGGCTGCTGCACGGGTTGGCGAGCGGCTGGAGCGTGTTGCGTTCCGGGCGGCTCGCCGCCGTGATGGGCGCGATCAAGATCGCCCACCGTGGTGGACAGAATCACCGGCCGGAGCGCGCGGAAATCGCCGCCCGCTACGAGGCGGCTTTCGGAGAAGGATTATGGTGAACGACAAGGGGTTCAAGCTGCGCACGATGCTCGGTGCGCTGACCGCGGTCTTGGTGCTGGGCGGATGTGCCGCCGGGCTGGGTGGCAGCGATTACGCCCGCACGGAGTCGCGCCGGGCGATGGTGGTGCAGTTCGGCACCGTGCAGGCGGTGCGCGGCGTGAAACTCGAGGGCACGAAGACGCCGGTGGGTTCGCTGGCCGGTGCGGCCGTGGGCGGCGTCGCCGGCAGCACCGTCGGCGGTGGGCGCGGGCAGGCGGTGGCGACGGTGCTGGGCGCGGTCGCCGGCGGTCTTGCGGGGGCGGCGGTCGAGGAGGGGGCGACGCGGCAACCGGGCGTGGAAGTGACGGTGCGGCTCGACAACGGCCAGTATCTCGCCGTGGTGCAGGCCGACGAAGGCGAGCAGTACCGTGTCGGTGAGCGCGTGCGCATCCTGCGCGACGGTGGCACGACGCGGGTCACGCGCTGATCTTCGGTCAAGGCTTCTGCCGCCGGCTGCAAGCTGCCGGCGATCGGCGGCGTCGCGTTCAAGGATAGAACACGTAGACCCGGTAGCCGGTCGGCGAGGGGCCGCTGTTCTCGAACGGCAGCCGCACCGACAGGGTGTCGCGTGCGCTGAAGCCGCTTCTGCGCCGCTCCAGCGGCACCCATTCCTGTGGCGTGAGCACACGTCGCGCGAGCGGCGTGTCGCCGCCATCGGTGAGGGTGAGTTCCAGATGGGGCCACTCGATCGGATAGGCAGCGCGGTTCTTCAATGTCATGTGCAGGGTGTAGCGGCCCGACCTTCCCGGCTCCGACTGCAGTTCCGTGGCGTCGATGCCGATATGCTCGGCCTGGCGCGGCAGCGGTACGTCGCAGCCGAGTTCGGCGCATGCCGCCACCAACAGCGGCCTCAATCCCGGCAGTTCGCGACCGATCTCGACCCGAAACAGATAGATCGCCTGCGCGGCGAGCGTGCCGGCGAGCAGCCCCAGGGCCAGGCCGCCCAATGTGCGCAGTAACGGATTGGCGGGTTTCGGTGGGGGCCCGTAGACCGAGTCCAGGCGTTCGACATCCACTTCCCGCGGGATGTGGGCGGCGGCTGGCTTGGGCTGCGCCGGCGCATCCGTTTTTTCCACGCGCGGGGCGGGGGTGAGCGCGGTCTGCTTCTGTGCCCAGGCCGAGATCAGGGGCTCGCGCACCGTGTCGGGCGGGGCATCGGCAGCGGCGGCGGACTCGCCGGCTTCGTCGCGGACGGTGTCCGCCTGCTGCGCCGTCGCTGCTCCTTCGTCGTCGTTGGTTTCGTCCTTTTCAGCCTCGGCGCCGGCGGGGCTCGGGGCTGGGGCGGCAGCATGCTCATCTTCGTCCCGCTGCTCGTCCCCGCTGCCGGTCGGCCCGGGGGGCGGGACGGCAGCGGGTGCGGGGGTGCGTCGACCGCTGCGGACGACCTCGGGTGCGCTCTTGGCGGAGTCGGGTCTTGTCGGGCCGGTGTCCTGGGGGCGCGACTCGGGCATGACTTCCGGCAGGACTTCGATAGGGCCTTCGGGCAAGGCCGACTCGTCTCCGAAG
>JBFGZP010000287.1:0-4404 GCA_041586695.1 Thauera sp. | reverse complement strand
TGCGCACGGCGCTATGCAGCTTGTTGAGCGCATTGAGGTAGGCCTTGGCCGAGGCGACGATGATGTCGGTGTCGGCCCCCTGGCCATCCATCACCCGTCCGCCCTTGGCGAGGCGCACCGTCACTTCGCCCTGGGCGTCCGTCCCCGTGGTGATCGCGTTCACCGAGTACAGGAGCAATTCGCTGCCGCTGCCGACGATGGACTCGATTGCCTTGAATGCCGCGTCGACCGGACCCGAGCCCTCGGCAGAGGTCTGATGCTCGGCGCCGGCGACCGTGAGCGTGATCGCGGCCTGCGGCGTTTCCCCGGTTTCGGAGTGGAAGCGGCTGGCGACCAGGCGGTAGTGCTCGGTCTCGGGCGTGACCGCCTCGTCGCTCATGAGGGCGTGCAGATCCTCGTCGAAGATCTCGAGCTTCTTGTCGGCGAGTTCCTTGAAGCGCGCGAAGGCGTGATTCAGCTTTTCTTCCGAGCCGATCTCGATGCCGAGGTCCTTGAGGCGGGCGCGGAAGGCGTTGCGCCCCGAGTGCTTGCCGAGCACGAGCTTGTTGGCGCCCCAGCCCACGTCCTCGGCACGCATGATCTCGTAGGTTTCGCGATGCTTGAGTACGCCGTCCTGGTGGATGCCCGATTCGTGGGCGAAGGCATTGGCGCCGACGATGGCCTTGTTCGGCTGCACCGGATAGCCGGTGATCTGGGACACGAGTTTCGATGCCGGCACGATCTGGGTGGTGTCGATGCGGGTCTCTACCGGGAAGACGTCGGCACGGGTGCGTACCGCCATCACGATTTCCTCGAGCGAGGCATTGCCGGCACGCTCGCCCAGGCCGTTGATCGTGCATTCGACCTGGCGTGCCCCGGCGAGCACCGCGGCGAGCGAGTTCGATACCGCAAGGCCGAGATCGTTGTGGCAATGCACCGACCAGATCACCTTGTCGGCATTGGGCACGCGTTCGATCAGCGTGCGCATCGTCGCCGCGTACTGCTCGGGGACGTTGTAGCCGACGGTGTCCGGCACGTTGATCGTCTTCGCGCCGGCCTGGATCACGGCGTCGAAGATGCGCACGAGGAAATCGATGTCCGAGCGGCCTGCGTCCTCGGCAGAGAACTCGATGTCGTCGGTGAACCCGCGCGCCCAGCCGACCGCCTTCACCGCCTGCTCGACGACCTGGTCGGGCGTCATGCGCAGCTTTTTCTCCATGTGGATCGGGCTGGTGGCGATGAAGGTATGGATGCGGCCGCGCGCAGCAGGCTTGATCGCATCGCCCGAGCGGCGGATGTCGTTTTCGTTCGCGCGGGCGAGCGAACACACGATCGATTCCTTCACCGTTTCAGCGATCGCGCGCACGGCCTCGAAGTCGCCGTTGGATGCCGCCGCAAAACCGGCCTCGATGACGTCGACGCGCATGCGCTCGAGCTGTCGCGCAATGCGCAGCTTCTCGTCACGCGTCATCGACGCGCCCGGGCTCTGTTCGCCATCGCGCAAGGTGGTGTCGAAAATGATCAACTGGTCTTTCATGGTCGGCTCCTGGGGTCGGATTCAACAAGGCGGATACGGGTACGCCACCCGGGCCGGGGCGCGGGTCGCGAGGGAAACTGCACGGGGGAGGGGGAGTCTTTTTAGCGCGCGGGGCGCAGCAGCGGGCCGAGCAGCAACAGGCCCGCCGGGAAGGGGCGAAGCGACAGGGAGAGGGGGTCGCGTTCGACAGTCATGCGCTGGACTATAGATCAGCCGCTCGACAGTGCGCAAGCCTGCGCATGGGCATCGGCGCGACCGACCGGCTCGACGACCGCTGTCGGCGCAGCATCGCCCGCTCACCCCGCAGGTGGAGTTTCGTCCTCGGCGTCGCGCGCGGCTTCGGCGGCGTGCTTGTCGCGGCGCATCCAGCGCCACACCCACATCGCGTAGCCCGAAGCCGCGTAGACGAGGAACAGGGCGAACAGCACGCCCGGCGGGTAGCTCGACACCAGGGCGAAGCCCATCACCAGTGCGATGACGACGATGAAGGGGACGCTGCGTCGCAGATTGATGTGTTTGCCGCTCCAGAACAGCACGTTGCTGACCATGGTTACGCCGGCGAAGATCGTCAGTACGCAGGCGGACCAGCGCACGTCGTAGCCGGCGACGCCGTTGTCGATCGACACCCATACCAGGCCGGCGATCAGCGCCGCGGCGGCCGGGCTGGGCAGACCCTGGAAGTAGCGCTTGTCCACAACCTCGATGTTGGTGTTGAAGCGGGCCAGGCGCAGCGCGGCGCCGGCGCAGTAGATGAAGGCGGCGATCCAGCCGAGCTTGCCCATGTCCTTGAGCGCCCATTCGTACACCACCAGTGCGGGTGCCGCGCCGAAGGACACCATGTCGGAGAGCGAATCGTACTCGGCGCCGAATTCGCTCTGCGTATGGGTGAGGCGGGCGATGCGGCCGTCCAGGCCGTCGAGCACCATGGCGATGAAGATGGCGACTGCCGCAACTTCGAAGCGCTGGTTCATCGCCTGCACGATCGCGAAGAAGCCGGCGAACAGGGCTGCGGTCGTAAACAGGTTGGGCAGGATGTAAATGCCGCGGCGGCGCTTCTCGTGCGAGAGCAGGGGAACGCGTTCAGGATGGGCCACTATGTGGGGGACCGTGGAGTTGGGAACCCAGATTCTAGCGCATGCACGGCCGCACCCGGACTAAACCGGGCGCCGCGGCACTGCCCGTGCGAGGGCGGCAGGATGTTCGATGCGGCCCGCGCTCGCCGTCGACGAAAAAAGGCCGGGCCGCGCAAGCGCGGCCCGGCCCGAAACAGCCTCGCGACTGCTCAGTTCTTCGACTTGTCGACCAGCGCCTTGTCCTTGATCCACGGCATCATGTCGCGCAGCTGGGCGCCGACCTGTTCGATTGGGTGCGCGGCGTTGAGGCGGCGACGCGCGGTCATGCTCGGGTAGTTGGTCTTGCCTTCCTGAATGAACATCTTCGCGTACTCACCGCTCTGGATACGCTTCAGGGCCGCGCGCATGGCGGCGCGCGACTGTTCGTTGATGACCTCGGGGCCGGTCACGTACTCGCCATACTCCGCGTTGTTGGAGATGGAGTAGTTCATGTTGGCGATACCGCCCTCGTACATCAGGTCGACGATCAGCTTGAGCTCGTGCAGGCACTCGAAGTAGGCCATCTCGGGCGCGTAGCCGGCTTCGGTCAGCGTCTCGAAGCCCATCTTCACCAGTTCGACCGCGCCGCCGCACAGCACGGTCTGCTCGCCGAACAGGTCGGTCTCGGTCTCTTCCTTGAAGTCGGTTTCGATCACGCCGCCCTTGGTGCCGCCGTTGGCCGCGGCGTAGGACAGCGCAACGTCCTTGGCCTTGCCGGACTTGTCCTGGTAGATCGCGATCAGCGAGGGCACGCCGCCGCCGCGCAGGTACTCGGAGCGCACCGTGTGGCCAGGGCCCTTGGGGGCGATCATGATCACGTCCAGGTCGGCGCGCGGCACGACCTGGTTGTAATGGACGTTGAAACCGTGGGCGAAGGCGAGCACGCCGCCCTTCTTGATGTTGGGCTCGACTTCGTCCTTGTACACCTGCGGAATGTTCTCGTCCGGCAACAGCATCATGACGAGGTCGGCGCCCTTGACCGCCTTGTCAATCTCCTCGACCTTCAGGCCGGCGTTCTTGGCCTTGTCCCACGACGCGCCGCCCTTGCGCAGGCCGACGGTGACCTTCACGCCCGAGTCGGACAGGTTCTGCGCGTGGGCATGACCCTGCGAACCGTAACCGACGATGGTGACTTTCTTGCCCTTGATCAGGGAGAGGTCGGCGTCCTTGTCGTAATAGACTTTCATGTTCTTCCTTTCAGCTTTTCGTGACAGTGGATGCAGGCGGAGGCCGTCAGCTGTGCCCGGCTGTCCGCTGCTTCGGTGGAAATGGTCGGAATCGGTTCAGATCTTCAGCACGCGATCGCCGCGGCCGACGCCACATACGCCCGAGCGTACGGTTTCGAGAATCAGCGCCGGGTCGAGGGCGCCGATAAAGGCGTCGAGCTTCATCTGGTTGCCGGTGAGCTCGACAACGTAGGACGCATCGGTGACGTCGATGATGCGGGCGCGGAAGATCTCGGTCGTGCGCTTGACCTCTTCGCGGTCCTTGCCGGTGGCACGCACCTTGATCAGCATCAGCTCGCGCTCGATGTGGGCCGCTTCGGAGATGTCGACCACCTTGACCACTTCGACGAGCTTGTTCAGCTGCTTGGTGATCTGCTCGACGATGTCGTCCGAGCCGGTGGTGACGATGGTCATGCGCGACATCGAGGCGTCTTCGGTGGGGGCCACCGTGAGCGATTCGATGTTGTAGCCGCGCGCCGAGAACAGGCCGGAGACGCGCGACAGCGCGCCGGATTCGTTTTCGATCAGGAGGGAAATGACGTGACGCATG
>JBFGZP010000286.1:0-4416 GCA_041586695.1 Thauera sp. | reverse complement strand
GTCGAAGGCGACGCCGAAATCGGTGAAGTCGCGCAGGTGTTCGCCATGGACGCGGGCGATGAGCTGCTCGGGCGTCAGGCCTTCCTTCTCCGCCCGCAGCATCACCGGCGTGCCGTGGGTGTCGTCCGCGCACACGTAATGCACCGCGCTGCCCCGCATGCGCTGGAAGCGCACCCAGATGTCGGCCTGGATGTAGCCCACCAGATGGCCAAGGTGAATGTCGCCGTTGGCGTAGGGCAGGGCGTTGGTGACGAGAAACTTGCGGGACATGTCGGTTTGCGCGCGAATCGAAAACGCGAGTTTATCAAAGCACCGGTGTCTGCCGCGCAGACGTCGGGCTTTTGTTCGGCTGGTCGAGAGGTCGTGGTCAGGACGTCATGGAATCGCGCGTAGCAACAGTTCGACCCTGCGGTTGCGCGCACGCCCGGCCTCGGTGGCGTTGCTGGTCAGGGGGTCGGCTTCGCCGCGGCCATCGGCAACGAGGCGTTCGAGTGCAATCCCGCGGCTGCGAAGGTGTTCGGCCACGGCCTCGGCGCGCGCGATCGACAGTTGCAGATTGTGCATTTCGCTGCCCTGGCTGTCGGTGTGCCCGAGCACCTGCACCGCCACCCCCGCTTCGCCGGTCAGTGCAGAGGCGATCGCATCGAGCGCGCGGGCGAGCGGCGCCTGGATTTCCGTCTGACCTGACGCAAAGCCGTCGGCGACCGGAATCTGCAATTTCAGGCCGTCGGCGTCGGGGGCGGCGATCTCGACACCCTGTTCGCCGCCGAGGACGGCGCTCAGCCGCGCATGCAGCGCAGTCCAGTCGGGCGTCTGAGCTGCAGGCCGGCTGCGGCGGAGGGACGATTCCGCGCTGCCGTCGCCCGCGGCCGGACTGCCGGGGAACGGGGTGGCGCAGGCCGTGAGCAGTGAGGCGAGAGCGATGGCTAGAGGCAGGGAGGTGGATTTCACGGTCGGGAGGCTTTGGTGGGGCGGAGATGTCGGAGCGGCGGGCGAGCCGCCGCAATACCGCGGCGACGTGCACGAGGTCGCGGGGAAACCATGTTGATAACGCGGATGAGCGATTCGGCGCGCTCCGGTATTATCACGCGGCTTCCACCCGGAGAACGGGTGCCCCGATTATCAAGGAAAACTGATGAGCATCAACCAGGAAACCGTAACCGAAGCGATCAAGAGCGTGATCGACCCGAACACCGGCAAGGATCTGGTGGCCGGTCGGTGCATCCGCAACCTGACGGTCAGTGGCGCCGACGTGCGCTTCGATGTCGAACTCGGCTATCCGGCGAAGAGCCAGCTCGAACCGATTCGTGGCCTGCTGGCCGATGCGCTGGGCAAACTGGCGGGCATCGGCAAGGTCGATATTTCCGTGACGAGCAAGGTGGTGGCCCATACGGTGCAGCATGGCGTCAAGCTGCTGCCGGGCGTGCGCAACATCATCGCGGTGGCCTCGGGCAAGGGCGGGGTGGGCAAGAGCACGACGGCGGTCAACCTCGCGCTGGCGCTGTCCGCCGAGGGTGCCAGCGTCGGCATCCTGGATGCGGACATTTATGGGCCGTCGCAGCCGCAGATGCTCGGCATCGGGGATCGCCGGCCCGAGTCGGCCGACGGCAAGTCGATGGAGCCGCTCGAGGCATACGGCATCCAGGCGATGTCGATCGGTTTCCTGATCGACCAGGACACGCCGATGGTGTGGCGCGGGCCGATGGCCACCCAGGCATTGAACCAGTTGCTGAAGGATACGGCCTGGAAGG
Source organism: Thauera sp. (assembly GCA_041586695.1). Taxonomy (GTDB): domain Bacteria; phylum Pseudomonadota; class Gammaproteobacteria; order Burkholderiales; family Rhodocyclaceae; genus Thauera. The sequence continues at coordinate 2,665 of JBFGZP010000286.1, read as the reverse complement.
ATCTGGATTACCTGGTCATCGACATGCCGCCGGGCACCGGCGACATCCAGCTGACGCTGTCGCAGAGCGTGCCGGTCACCGGTGCGGTGATCGTCACCACGCCGCAGGACATCGCCCTGCTCGACGCGCGCAAGGGGCTGAAGATGTTCGAGAAGGTGGGCGTGCCCATTCTCGGCCTGGTCGAGAACATGAGCATGCACATCTGCTCCAAGTGCGGCCACGAAGAGCACATCTTCGGCTCCGGCGGCGGCGAGCGCATGTGTGCGGAGTACAAGATTCCCTTCCTCGGCGCGCTGCCGCTCGATATCCAGATCCGCCAGGAGACGGACGGCGGTGCGCCCACCGTGGTGTCGGATCCGGACGGGCGCATCGCCGAGATCTACAAGGCGATCGGCCGCAAGGTGGCGGTGCGCATCGCCGAGAAGGCCAAGGACATGACTCACAAGTTCCCCAACATCGTCATGAAGAACACCTGATGCAGTCGAGGCATCGCCGCGCGCTTTCCGTGCGGCGATGCATGGCCTACACTACGCGGCTTTCGCAACCGGCCCGCCAGGGCCGCACAGGAATCGCGTCCGATGTCCATCAAGTCCGACAAGTGGATCCGCCGCATGGCGGACCAGGCTCGCATGATCGAGCCCTTCGCGCCGGAGCTCGTGCGCAGCAACGACAGCGGGCGTATCGTGTCCTATGGCACGTCGAGCTACGGATACGACGTGCGTTGTGCCAACGAATTCAAGATCTTCACCAACATCAACTCGACCATCGTCGATCCGAAGGATTTCGACGCGCGCAACTTCGTCGATTTCACCGGTGACGTCTGCATCATTCCGCCGAACTCCTTCGCGCTCGCACGCACGGTGGAATACTTCCGTATTCCGCGCGACGTCCTTACAGTCTGCCTGGGCAAGAGCACCTATGCGCGCTGCGGCATCATCGTGAACGTGACGCCGCTCGAGCCCGAATGGGAGGGGCACGTGACCCTCGAGTTTTCCAATACGACGCCGCTTCCGGCGAAGATCTACGCCAACGAGGGTGTGGCGCAGATGTTGTTCTTCGAGGCCGACGAGGTGTGCGAAACCTCTTACAGGGACCGCGGGGGCAAGTACCTTGGCCAGACCGGCGTGACTCTGCCGAAAATCTGAACCGGCACCAGTCCTGTTCTTCGTTGCAGGGGGCCGGTTCGCGGCCCTTTGTTCTTTTCTGACGAATTCGGTAGCGCGCGGGCCAGGCCTGCAGCGCTGACATCGAAGCTTGCCGAGCTGGCCACGCGCTGGAGACCTACAGGATGCGATTCCACTTTCCCATCATCATCATCGACGAGGATTTCCGCTCGGAGAACACGTCCGGCCTGGGGATACGCGCGCTCGCGAAGGCGATCGAGGATGAAGGCTTCGAAGTGCTGGGTGTGACGAGCTACGGCGACCTGACTTCCTTTGCGCAGCAACAGAGCCGCGGCTCGGCCTTCATCCTGTCGATCGACGACGAGGAGTTCTGCTCACCCGAGGCCTCTGCCACGGCGATTTCCGCACTGCGTGCCTTCGTCGAGGAGATTCGTTTGCGCAACGCCGACATCCCGATCTTCCTGCACGGCGAGACGCGCACCACCCGGCACATCCCGAACGACGTGCTGCGCGAGATGCACGGCTTCATCCACATGTTCGAGGACACGCCCGAGTTCATCGCCCGCTACGTCATGCGCGAGGCGAAGAACTACCTCGAGGCCCTGCCGCCTCCCTTCTTTCGCGCGCTGGTGCATTACGCGGCGGACAGCTCGTATTCCTGGCATTGCCCGGGGCACTCGGGTGGTGTGGCCTTTCTCAAGAGCCCGGTCGGGCACATGTTCCATCAATTCTTCGGCGAGAACATGTTGCGCGCCGACGTCTGCAACGCGGTGGACGAGCTCGGCCAGCTGCTCGACCATACCGGCCCGGTGGCGGCGTCCGAGCGCAATGCGGCGCGCATTTTCAATTGCGACCATCTGTATTTCGTCACCAACGGCACCTCGACCTCGAACAAGATGGTGTGGCACACGACGGTGGCGCCGGGCGATATCGTCGTCGTGGATCGCAATTGCCACAAGTCCATCCTCCATTCGATCATCATGACCGGGGCGGTGCCGGTGTTCCTGACCCCCACCCGCAATCATTACGGCATCATCGGCCCGATCCCGCTGGAGGAGTTCTCGATGGAGAACATCCGCAAGAAGATCGAGGCCAACCCCTTCGCAGCCGAGTCCAGGGGTCGAAAGCCGCGGATCCTCACCATCACGCAGTCGACCTACGACGGCGTGCTGTACAACGTCGAGACCATCAAGGACATGCTCGACGGCGAGATCGATACGCTGCATTTCGACGAGGCCTGGCTGCCCCACGCTGCCTTCCACGACTTTTACGGCGACTATCACGCGATCGGCGCGGATCGACCGCGCTGCCGCGAGTCGATGATGTTCGCCACCCAGTCGACGCACAAACTGCTCGCCGGACTGAGCCAGGCGTCGCAGATCCTGGTGCAGGATTCGCAAACGAGAAAGCTCGACCGCGACATCTTCAACGAAGCCTATCTGATGCACACCTCGACCTCGCCGCAGTACGCGATCATCGCCTCCTGCGACGTGGCGGCGGCGATGATGGAGCCGCCGGGCGGCCCGGCGCTGGTGAACGAG
>JBFGZP010000285.1:0-4435 GCA_041586695.1 Thauera sp. | reverse complement strand
TGTCGTCGGCGGCAAGCCACCAGTGCGGCATCTTGCGCCATGACAAGGGGTCGTCGCCGAAGGGATGAATCCTGACCCAGCCCTGAACGCCAAAAGGGGCGACAATGCGCCCCAGTACGATCATGGCGTTGTCCGAACGCGTTGCGTTCAGGCAGCAGCCTTGGCGGCCTGCTTGGCCAGGCGGGCAACGGTCGGCGACAACTGGGCGCCGTTCTGCTGCCAGTAGGCAAGGCGTTCAGCATTTACAACCAGGCTCTTCTCGGCGCCGGAGGCGACCGGGTTGAAATAACCCACGCGCTCGATGAAGCGGCCGTCACGACGATTACGGGAATCGGCGGCAACGATGTTGAAGAACGGGCGCTTCTTGGCGCCACCACGGGCAAGGCGAATGACGACCATCTGTTTTTCCTGATCTGTAGAGGCGAAAAGGGCGAAAGTGTAAGGCAGATCGGCTCTTCAGGCAAGGTGCTTGCAGGTCTTTCGGTGGGCTGCAGCGCGGACGACCCCGCCGCGGCTCGGCGGCGGCGTCCGCGAGGCGAAACTTGAATAGAATGAGCGTCTGACCGCATTTCCAGACTGCACATGGTTGAGCCTGAACGTAATTCCGACGAGGTGGACGAAGTCCTGCATTGGCTGGCGCGCGAGCCCGACGGCGATCCGCTCGCGGACCTGGCAACGCTGCGCGCACACGTCCGCCGCGTTGGCACTTCGGCCTTGGCCGGGCAACGGCGTCGCCAGGTCCTCGAGCAGTTCGGCGCGCGTGCGCTCGACATCTGCGGTCGTTTCCGCCCCCGCCTGCTCGCCGCGAGTTTGCCACTGCCGCGCGAACTGCACGCGGCGGCGGCGATGCTGGGCGAGACGCTGCTCGAGATCGTGGCCGGTATTCGCGCGCTGGTCGAGGACATCGATTCGGCGCCGAAACGGGCGCATGCGGGCGAGATCGGGACCCTGAACGCGCTGGCGTCGGCGCTGCTCGGCGAGGGTTTCATCATCGGCGCGATGGCTGCTGCCGCGCCTCCGGCCGGCCTCTGGCATGCGGCACACGCGCTGGGCATGGCAGGGGGGAGCTTGGCTGCCGCGTCGCACAAGGACGCGAGCCCGTCCGACCAACTTCTTCACTATCGACGCCTGTTGGCGGTCGCTGTGGCTCAGCCGGAGAGCTTCAGTGCGCGTGAGTTGTCCTGGATATTCGATTATCTGGGCGCGGTGGCGGGGTTTGCGCAGCTTTCGGCGACACCGATCGAGCCCCGGCAGTTGGCCCATTGGTTCGACCCGCTGCTCGATGCGGCGCCGGCGGCACTTGCCCGCCGTCCGCCGCCGGCCGATGCCAGGCTTCTCTACGCGAGCTTCACCGACCTCGCGCAGCAGGTATCCGAGCGCCTCACCTGGCTCGAGGCGCGCATGGTCGATTTCGAGGTTTCCGGCGCCGAGAGTGAGGTCGAGCTGCTCGTGGCCGATGACTCCGGGCTCCCGGTCGGTCTGACGCCCGCCGAAACCTTGTCGGTGTTGCGGCGCCTGCGGGACCGCTGGGCGGCGCCGCCGCTGCGTGAGCAGCCGCGCCGGCAGCATCAGTACGCGGTGCAGGTGTGCTTGGGGCTGCGCTCGATGTGGGAACTCGGGCGCGGGCGGCGCGAGCAGGGCAGGGTCGTCGAATGGATGGTATTGAACGAAAGCCCGGGCGGCTACGCGATCATGAGTGTGGCGGGCGTGCAGGGCAGCATCGCAGCGGGCATCGCGCTGGCGCTGCGCCGCGAGGCAAGCCAGCCGTGGTCGGTGTGTATCGTGCGCTGGGTGCGTAGCGACAACCCGGAGCAGTTCGAACTGGGCCTGCAGATCATGTCGCAATCCTACACGTCGGTCCAGATCGGTTTTCGCGGCAGCGAGATGCGCACGACCGTGCCTGCGCTCTCGCTACCGGTGCTCGAGGCCGTGCGCCGCCACAGCGCCATTCTCGCGCCAGCGGGCACCTATGTGTCGCGTCGCTTCTTGCTGGTGCGAGAATCGGAGCACCTCTACGTCGCGCAGGGGCGGGCGCTCGGGCTCGACATGCAGACGGCCAACGTCGAGCTGTTCCAGTACGAGACCGACCCTTATCCGATCTGATTCGGCGGGCCCTCGGGCAGGTCGGCCAGCACGGTCGCCAGCGTGAGGTCGCCTGTGGCGGGGTTTGCCGCGATCTGTCGCGCCACGTAAGCTGCCGCGCCCAGCGGCGCGGCGGCTTGCCATGCGACCGGGTCGAGGGCGAAGCGCTCGATCACCTCATTTACCGGAATGCCAGCCGCGTCCCGGGTCAGGACCCAGTCGCCATCCTCCGTGCGAGTGACCCAGCCGGCTTCGCGCAGGCTGTCGAGCAGGGGCTCGGCGTCGTGCTCGGCGAGGCCGGTGCTGCCGCGCAGGGTTTCGAAGCTCGCGGCCGCGCCCCTGCTCTGGGCGCGGGCAAGCTCGGCGAGCATGCCGATCGCCGCCCACGCCTTGTCGCCGGGAAAGGCGTCGGTGATGCTCTGGCGCTCGAGGAAGGCGGGCAACATCGCCGCGAGCAGGGCACCGAGCAGGACCACCGTCCATGAAAGATAGAGCCAGACAAGGAAAATCGGCAGCGCGGCGAAGGTGCCATAGACCAGGGTGTAGGAGGGAAAGCGCGCGATGAACATGCCCAGGGCGCGCTGCATCATGACGAACACCAGGGCGGCTGCGAGACCGCCGGCAAGTGCGTGCAGGATGCGCACCGGATGGTTGGGAACGGCGTAGTACAGGAAGCTGAACATGGCGCACAGCAGCAGCGGCGGCAATAGTCGGGCGGCGAGTTCGCCCAGCCAGGGCAGATGTGCGGACAACTGCATCGAGGTCGTGACCAGGTAACCGGTGGCGACGACGCTCGCACCGAACGCGACCGGGCCGAGCGTGAGGACGAACCAGGAGACCGTGATGCGGGTAAGTATCGGACGTGGCCGGCGCACCCCCCAGATGAGGTTGAACACGCGTTCGATGGTGCCCAGCAGCGTCAGCGCGATCAGCGCAAGCAGGGCGGTACCGATCAGCGTCAGCCGTCCGGCCTGCTCCGAGAATTCGAGCGCATAGGTGGTGATGATGTGTCCGGCACGCTCGGGCAGCAGGTTCTCGAGGAGGAAGGTCTTCAGCGAGGTGCCGAGTTCGTTCAAGCCCGGTAGCTTGCCGAAGATCGTGATCGTCACCGTCACCAGCGGTACCAGTGCAAGCAAAGTGGTGAACGCGAGGCTGCCGGCGACCTGCTCGCAGCGGGTGGCGGTGAAGCGCTCGGCAAAGAGGCGGGCGAAATCGCGAAGGGCGTGCAGCTTCATCGGCATGGGCGGGCGGAGCGGCGGCGGGCGGTGGGCGCCGGCCGCGGCCTTGCGGGCCGGTCACCACCGGGCCCGGGCTTCGCCAGGGTTATAATCGCGCCCATTCTATCGACTTCGACCCACCATGCAGGAAATCCTCGTGCTGTATTACAGCCACCGCGGTTCGGTGCGCGCGCTGGCGGAGCAACTTGCCGTCGGCATCCATCAGGTGCCGGGCGCATCGGCTAGGGTGCGCACCGTGCCCCGTGTGTCCACGGTATGCGAGGCGGTGGAGGACGAGATCCCGGCCGATGGTCCACCCTACGTCGAGGCGGCCGACCTCGAGCAGTGTGTCGGGCTCGCTCTCGGCAGTCCGACCCGTTTCGGCAACATGGCGGCACCGATGAAATACTTTCTCGACGGTCTGGCCGGTGCGTGGGTCAATGGCACGCTGGCGGGCAAGCCGGCCTGCGTGTTCACGTCCAGCGCCAGCCTCCACGGCGGGCAGGAAACGACCCTGGTGTCGATGATGCTCCCCCTGCTGCATCACGGCATGTTGATCGTCGGGATTCCCTATACCGAGCCCGGGCTCAATACCACGCGCAGTGGCGGCACGCCCTACGGCGCAAGCCACGTTTCCGGTACGGACGGTCAGCCCACGCTCACCGCCGACGAGGCCGATTTGGCGCGGGCGCAGGGCCGGCGACTGGCCGAGGCGGCGTTGAAGCTGGCGGGGGCGCGGTGAGTCCGCGCGCACTTTCGCTGATCGCCAGCGTCAGTCTGCTCGCGCTGATTGCATTGTGCGTGCTGTGGGAAACCTGGCTTGCGCCGCTGCGCCCGGGCGGGTCGTGGATGATGCTGAAGGTGCTGCCGCTGATGCCGGCGGTGTTCGGCATTCTGCGCGGCAAGCGCTACACCTATCAGTGGTTGTCGATGCTGTCGCTGCTGTATCTCACCGAGGGCGTGCTGCGCGCGACCGACCCCGGGCTGACCGGGGCGCTCGCGCTGGCGGAAGCGGCACTGTCGGTGCTGCTGTTCCTGTCGACGATGCTCTACGCGCGGGTTACCGGGCCGGCGCGCCGACAGCAGGGCTGAGACCCCGCCGCCGGCGCCGTGCGCAGGCTCAGACCTGCGGATTG
>JBFGZP010000284.1:0-4456 GCA_041586695.1 Thauera sp. | reverse complement strand
GCGGCCCGACGGCTTCGTGCAGATCGTCGACCGGATGAAGGACGTGATCAAGACCGGCGGCGAGTGGGTGTCTTCGATCGAGGTGGAAGGGCTGATCGGCGAGATCGCGGGCGTGCAGGAGGCGGCGGTGGTCGGCGTGCGCGACGACAAGTGGGGCGAGCGGCCGATGGCCTACGTGGTGTGCAAGCCGGATGCGACGCTCGACGCGGAGGCGATCCGCCTCCATCTGCTCGGCCAGGTCGACGCGAAGCGCATCAGCAGGTATGCGGTGCCGGACGCGGAGCGCATCGTCTTCGTCGGCGAGATTCCCAAGACCAGCGTCGGCAAGATCGACAAGAAGCTGCTGCGCGCGCGTAGCGCCTGAGGCTGCTTCCCCTGCGCGCCCGGTTCGATCCGGGCGCGCCCGCGTCACCCCCGGTCGAGCGCTGCCGGACCGCACGCGAATCGTGCGGCGCTGCGTACCGCCGTTTCGTGCCTGACCCCCGGCATCGGACGCCGTGGTCCATTGCTGCTCCCTACCCCCGACACCGGGGGAAAAGCCGAGCTAGCAGCGACCGCAGTCCCATCGTCCGAGAGATTCTTCGCGGACCTGCTGCAAACCAGAGCCAACGGGAACAGAGGGACAACAGCGATGAGCACGAGAATCCGCGCCGATGCGCGGGCAATCCTTGATCGCGGTCGCGGTCGCGGCCGCCATGCCTGCAGTGGGCGGCGAGGTGGGGGCGTTCGAGGTCGACAACGGCAAGCCCGATCTGCAGCTGCGCTGGGACAACACGCTGCGCTACAACATCGCCACTGGCGTGGAGGGCCGCGACAGCAAGATCGCCAACTCGGCAGGCTGCGCCCGGTAGCAGGGTGCCCTTGGTGGCCCAGCGCTGCATGAGCGCATCGGCCCGGGCCAGCGCGTCGCCCGGCGTCCCATCGGGCCAACGCGCTTCGGCGAGCACCTCGTCGGCTCGCATGTGCAGCCGGAATTGCCGCTTCGCGGCGGCAAAGCCGTCCCTGATGCTGCGATAGCCGCCCGCCTCCTCGGCGCTGACGTGGCGGAAGAGCTCCGAGGATGGGGTCGCAGACGGCACGGGGCTGGACGATTCCGAGCGTTTCCGTCGCCCACGGCTGGCAGAGACGTAGGCGCTTCATGCGCATTGCTGGCTGTATGGCGCCGGGCGCCGAGAACGCCCGGACGTCAGCGCGTCGACTTCACTCGATCCATTCCGGACGATCCGGGTTCGGCACCTGACGGCGATGCCTCGGCCCGGTCCCGGGCCTAAAGCAGGTTCAGCGGCGTCTTGAGGTAGCTCACGCCATTGTCCTCGGGCGGCGGCACGTTGCCGGCACGAACATTGATCTGCACCGAGGGGATCATCAGTTTCGGCATGTCCAGGGTCTTGTCGCGTGCAGTGCGCATGTCGGCGAAGGCCGACTCGGTGACGCCGTCATGAATGTGGATGTTGTTCGCGCGTTGGTCTGCGACGGTGCTGACCCACTTCGGCTCGCGGTCGTCGGGCGGGTAGTCGTGACAGAGGTGCAGCCGCGTATCGGGCGGCAGCGACAGCAGCTTGCGGATCGAGCGATACAGGGCGGCGGCGTCGCCGCCGGGGAAGTCGCAGCGCGCGGTGCCGTAATCGGGCATGAACAGCGTGTCGCCGACGAAGGCGTCGTTGCCGACCAGATAGCTCAGGCAGGCGGGCGTGTGGCCGGGCGTGTGCATCACGCGGACCTCGAGGTTGCCGATCCTGAACCGGTCGTCGTCGTCGAACAGATGGTCGAACTCGGCGCCGTCGGTGTTCATGTCGCTGGCGTTGAAGATCTTCTTGAACACGCCCTGGACCTCGCGGATGTGCTTGCCGATGGCGATCTTCCCACCCAGTTTCCGCTTCAGATACGGTGCCGCCGACAAGTGGTCGGCGTGGGCGTGGGTCTCCAGCAGCCAGTCGACGCTGAGGTCGCTGCGGTGGACGAAGTCGATCACGCGGTCGGCGCTGGCGTGCGAGGTGCGCCCCGCCCTGGGGTCGAAATCAAGCACGCTGTCGATGACTGCGGCGCGCCGCGTGCGCGGGTCGGCGACGACATGGGTGACGGTGCAGGTGTCGGCGTCGAAGAAGGACTGGATCTCGGGTTCTGACATGGGCAACTCCTGAATGGAACGAGGCGGCTTGGCTTCGTATCGGACGAGGATCGGTGGGCTCGCGACCGCGAGATCGCGCACAGCACGTGCGTCGCTCGCGCGCCGAGGCCGATGTGAAGCGTCGCGGTTCACTCGGGCAGGGGAATGAATTCCTCGTTGTCATGCGGTGGCAGCGGGATGCGGCCGGCCTTCCAGTCGGCCTTGGCCTGTTCGATGCGCGCCTTGCTCGAGGATACGAAGTTCCACCAGATATGGCGCTCGCCCACCGGTTCGCCGCCGAGCAGCATCAGCGTGGCCGGTTCCGCTGCGCGCAGCGTGGCGGTCGTACCGGGCGCGAGGACCGCCATCCGGCCCCGCCCGAATGCCTGGCCGTCGACTTCGATCCGGCCGGCAGCCACATAGATGGCGCGTTCCGGGTACTCGGGCGGCAGCGTCAGGGCGGCGCCGGCGCTCAGTTCGGCGTGAAGGTAGAACAGCGGCGAGTGCGTCTTCACCGGGCTGACATGATCGAAGGCGGTGCCGGCGATCAGGCGCATCCGTACCCCCCCGGATTCGATCATGGGCAGCGCGGCCGCCGGGTAGTTGTCGAAGGCCGGTGCGGTTTCCTCGGCGGCCGTCGGCAGCGCCACCCAGGCCTGGAGCAACTCGATTCCGCCATCGGCGAAGGAGTCGGGGTGGCGGAAGCGCTCGGAGTGCGAGATGCCGCAGCCTGCGGTCATCCAGTTCACCTCGCCGGGGCGGATCTCCTGCTCCACGCCGAGGCTGTCGCGGTGCACGATCATGCCGCGCAGCAGGTAGCTCACGGTCGACAGGCCGATGTGCGGGTGGGGACGGATATCGGCGCGGGGGATGTCTTCGGGCGCGATCGTCAGCGGCCCGGCGTGGTCGAGAAAGATGAAGGGGCCGACCATGCGCCGCTTCGCGTAGGGGAGGACGCGCAGTACCTCGAGGCCGTTGCCGAGGTCGCCGTGGCGGGCGTCGATGACCATGTCGATCATGTTGTGCTCCTTGCGTGCGTCAGGATTTCGGGCGCAGACAGTGAATCGGCCGCCGGGGTTCCATCGCGGGTGTGCGCCGGATCATGCCTGCAGTATCGGTCGACGCGTCCGCCGCCGCCAGTCGTCGAGTTCGGCAGGCTGCCGCGCGCCGCGCGCACGCTCGGCTCGCGGGGCCGCGCGGGCGCCCTGCAATCGACGCTGGCGATCGGGCCCGCCGGCGTGTTGCGGCCGCCTTCAGCTCGGCAGCAGCTGCAGATTGAAGTGATGCTTGATGAAGGCCTGGAAGCGGGCGACGCCCTCGAGTGCCAGCCGGAGTTCTCCCTTTTCCATTGCATTGAGGCGGTCGAGCTCGATGTAGTTGTTCGGCTCGCGCCCCGCGCGCAAGGCCTCGACGTGACCGCGCAGGCGCATCTGCACGAGGAAGTCGAAGCTCGCGCGCAGGTCCGCCGCGTCGGCTTGCTTGAGGACGCCGGCGGCGACCAGGGCCTCGATGCGATCATGGGTGCTGCCATCGAGCTTGCGCGCTTCGATCGCGAGCGCCTTGATACCGTCGGTGATGGCGAAGATGCCGGCCTTCTTGACGTCGAGCTTGCCGCGGTGCTCGCCCGACTTCTCCACCTTGACCTTGCCGAACCACCCCAGCGGCGGCAGGAAGCGCGTCATGTTCTGCGCCATGCGCATGAGGAAGCCCTGGTCCTTGCTCATGAATCTGAACGCATGCTCGCGCAGCTCGGCCACCAGCTCGCTTCTGCCGTAGAGCGGGCGCAGGTCCATGAACATGCTGCCTGTCATGACGTTGTCGGGCGTGGGCGTCGATAGCCAGCGGTCGAGTGCGCTCTTCCAGTCCGACAGGCTGCGTCGCCAGGCGGGGTTCTTCGCCATGATGCCGCCGGGGCACGGCGGCACGCCGATGGCGATCAGGGCGTCGATGAATTCGTGCGAGAAGGCCTCGATGCGGGCGACCTGGGCGGCATCGAGCGCGTCGTCGTAGATGATCGCGTTGTCCTGGTCGGTCGACAGCGTCTGCTCACTGCGGCCCTCGCTGCCCATGACGACGAAGGCGAAGTCGTCGGGCAGGTCCGCGTGCCTCGGATCGGCACGCAGCAGGGCGATGAGGCGGATCTGGACCTGGTCGTTGAGGTTGGCGATCAGCTTGACCATGTCGCGGATGGGCACGCCGATACCGCTTAGATTGGTCACCAGCTTCTGGATACGCTCGTGGAGCTGTTTGAGGTCGGCGGGCGTCGCCGCCTTCTCGATGTCCAGCACCAGCTGGTGCGGCGAATGCGCCTGCAGGCGGATGATGTCGGTATCGGTGATGATGCCCGCG
>JBFGZP010000283.1:0-4469 GCA_041586695.1 Thauera sp. | reverse complement strand
TGAGCGCCCAGATCCTCGCAGGCCTGGAGGCGGGTGAGCAGATCATCGACCACCCCGACGACGAGGTCGGCGACGGCAGCTCGGTCGAGGTCCGCCTGTCGCGTTGAGCGGGCGTGCCGACGGGGCCGACGATGCGTCGGCTCGCCCCATCGAGGCGCGGGGTGCGCCGCGGGTGGGCTGCCGACCGGGTGGGTCCGCGCGCAGCCCGGCCTTCCCCGCGCCGCGGCTTGATGGTCGTGATGCCTTCGTCAGCGAGCGGTGAGTCCGCAACCTGCGCGCCTTGCACTCCTGAATTTCACTGCTAAGATAGTAAGTGCTTACTTACTATCGTCTGTTCCTGTCGCCTAGCGAGACCGCCATGGATACCCAATCGAAGCATCTCCCCGCCGACCAGCGCCGCGCCGTCACAGTCGAGGCAGTGGTCGAACTGGCCGGCTCGCAGAACCCGAGCGAGATCACGACCGCGGCAATCGCTAAACACATGAAACTGACCCAGGGCGCGCTGTTTCGCCATTTTCCGACCAAGGCCGCGATCTGGCAGGCGGTCATGGAGTGGGTGGCGGAACGTCTGCTGGCGCGGGTCGATCGCGCCGCTGAGGGGATCGAGTCGCCCCTGCTCGCGATGGAGGCGATCTTCATGAGTCATGTCGAATTCGTCGTCGAGCACCCGGGGGTTCCCAGGATGATGTTCGGCGAACTCCAGGCGGCCGAGTCGACGCCGGCCAAGCGCCTGGCACAGGCGCTGATCCAGCGTTACGGCGAACGCCTGCATCGACTCATCGAGAAGGGCAAGGCGAGCGGAGAACTGTCGGCTACGCTCGACCCAGGGGCGGCGGCCACGCTCTTCATCGGCACCATCCAGGGCCTGGTGATGCAGTCGTTGCTGGCCGGAGACGTGGCACGCATGCGCCGCGACGCGCCACGGGTGTTCGCGATCTATCGCCGCGGAATCGGGAGCGCACCGTGAAATCCCTGCCCATCCAGCGCCGCACGCTGGCACTGCTGGCCGTGATCGCCGCCCTGCTCGCCCTCTTCGTCTATGTGGCGGTGCGATCCGGGCCGCTGGCGCCGGTGACCGTGACGCTGGTGACGGTGGAGGAAGCGTCGGTGACCCCGGCGCTGTTCGGCATCGGCACGGTGGAGGCGCGTTACACCTACAGAATCGGCCCGACGCTTGCCGGCCGTGTCAAGCGGCTGGACGTTCAGGTGGGCGACCGGGTGAAGGCCGGCGAGGTCCTCGGCGAGATGGATCCGGTCGATCTCGATGATCGCGTTCGCTCCCAGGAGTCGACGGTCAAGCGGGCGCAGGCCGCCCTGCGCGAGGCCGATGCGCGCCTGGCCCATGCCGCGGGCCAGGCGCGCCGCTACGAGAAGCTGTTCTCCGTGCGCTCGACCAGCGAGGAGATGCTGGCGACGAAACGGCAGGAGTTGCAGATCGCCGATGCGTCGCGATCCGTGGCCCGGGAAGATCTCGCCCGCGCCCGCTCCGACCACCAGGCCTTGCTTGCGCAGCGAAGCAATCTGCGCCTGATTTCGCCGGTCGACGGCGTCGTCGCCGCACGTGCTGCCGATCCCGGTACGACCCTCGTCGCCGGCCAGGCCGCGGTCGAGCTCATCGACCCCGAGAGCATCTGGATCAACGTGCGCTTCGACCAGCTTGGTGCGTCGGGTCTCGGCGCCGGCCTGCCGGCCCGCATCGTGCTGCGTTCGCGCAACGGCCAGGCCTCGAACGGCAGCGTACTGCGGGTCGAGCTCGTCGCCGATGCAGTGACGGAGGAAACGCTCGCCAAGGCGGTCTTCGACAGCCCACCCAGACCCTTGCCGCCGATCGGTGAGCTCGCCGAGGTCACCGTCGACTTGCCGGCCCTGCCCGCGGCCCCGGTGATTCCCAATGCTGCCGTGCGGCGCGAGGACGGCAAGCTGGGTGTTTGGCAGATCGTGGATGGCGGGCTGCACTTCACCGCGGTCAGGCTCGGACGATCCGACCTCGATGGACGCGTGCAGGTACGTGAAGGGCTCGAACCCGGCGACCGGGTCGTCATGTACAGCGAAAAGGCGCTCGGCTTGCGCAGCCGCATTCACGTCGTCGAGCACATGCCCGAGGCTTCGAGATGATCAGCCTGGCCGGTCGCGACATCCTCCACACCTGGGGCAAGTTCGTCTTCACCGGTATCGGCCTGGGACTGCTCATCGGCGTCACCCTCACCATGGCCGGGGTGTATCGGGGCATGGTCGATGACGGCAAGGCACTGCTCGACAATAGCGGCGCCGATCTCTGGGTGGTGCAGAAAGACACCCTCGGCCCCTACGCTGAATCGTCCAGCCTCAACGACGACGCCTACCGCGGCATCCTCGCGATGCCGGGGGTCGCGCTGGCCGCCAACGTGACCTACCTGACCATGCAGGTGCGCGAGGACGAGCGCGACGTGCGCGCCATGGTCGTGGGCATCGCACCGGGCACACCCGGCACGACCCCCGGTTGGCCGCCCTATCTCGTCGCCGGGCGCCAGATCACGCGTGGCCACTACGAGGCGGTGGCCGATATCGTCACCGGCTTCGAGCTCGGTGACCGCCTCACCATCCGCCGCAATCGATACACCGTCGTTGGCCTGACCCGGCGCATGGTCTCCTCCGGGGGCGATCCGATGGTGTTCATCCCGCTCAAGGACGCCCAGGAGGCGCAATTCCTCAAGGACAACGACGCCATCCGGCAAGGCCGCCGTCGCACCGCGGCCAATCCCGCCTTCAATCACCCCGGTGTGCCCGGCTTGCTCGATGCGCTCGACGCCTCGCAAAGCACAAACGCGTTCGTCAATGCCGTGCTGGTGACGGTGAGAGCGGGGCATGCGCCGAACGAGGTCGCCGAATCCATCCGCCGCTGGAAACGCCTGACGGCCTACACCCGACCGCAGATGGAGGAGATCCTCGTCGGCAAGCTGATCGCCACCTCGGCGCGTCAGATCGGCATGTTCCTGGTGATCCTCGCCGTGGTCAGCGCCGCCATCGTCGCCTTCATCATCTACTCGCTGACGATGGACAAGATCCGCGAGATCGCGGTGCTCAAGCTGATCGGCACGCGCAACCGCACGATCGCCTCGATGATCATGAAGCAGGCCCTTGCCCTGGGGCTGATCGGCTTCGTCGTGGGCAAGATCACCGCGACCTTCGCCGCCCCCATCTTCCCGAAATACGTGCTGTTGATACCGGTCGATTCGGTCGCGGGCTTCTTCGCCGTGCTGGCAATCTGCGTGCTCGCCAGCGTGGTGGCCATTCGAACTGCGCTGAAGGTCGATCCGGCCGAGGCGATCGGCTGAGCACATGAGCGCAAGAGGCATCCGTGTCGAGGGCCTGAGCAAGCGCTACGGCCAGGGCGATACCGCGGTCTTCGCCTTGAAGGACGTGAACATGGAGGTGGCCCCCGGCGAGGTCGTCGGCCTGATCGGACCTTCCGGATCGGGCAAGAGCACCCTGCTGAAGTGCCTGGGCGCGGTCATCGATCCCACCGCCGGCCGCATCGTTCTCGGCGACGAAGTGATCTACGACGACGGCTGGGCGGTGCGCGACCTTCGCGCCTTGCGACGCGACCGGATCGGCTTCGTATTCCAGGCTCCCTACCTGATCCCCTTCCTCGATGCCACCGACAACGTCGCGCTGCTGCCGATGCTGGCAGGCGTCGCCAACCCAGAGGCACGGGCGAAGGCGCTGGAACTGCTCACCGCGCTCGATGTGCAGCACCGTGCCCGCGCCATGCCATCGCAGCTCTCCGGCGGCGAGCAGCAGCGCGTATCCATCGCCCGTGGCCTGGTCAACCGCCCGCCGGTGATCCTGGCCGACGAGCCGACTGCGCCGCTCGACAGCGAGCGTGCGATGGCGGTCGTGCGCATCCTCAACGACATGGCACACCGCTTCGAGACCGCGATCATCGTCGTCACCCACGACGAGAAGATCATCCCGACATTCAGGCGGATCTACCGCATACGCGATGGCGTGACCCACGAGGAGGCCGGCGAGGGACGCGGGCTTGAACGGCCCGGCAGGCCGAGGAGTCGGCACGACGTCGCTTACTCGATTCCTGATAGATCAAGGCAAGATGGCAGTTGATCAGGGCATATTTGATCTGGATCAATAGTCCTCGGAATAAGCATGCGGGTCGGAGGATCGTCTCCTATCGTAAAAGGAGCCGCATATGCGGTTTTCATCTACAAGGAGGAGACAGCATGAGAGTGAAGACCACAGCCGTCATGTTTGGCGCCACCATGGCGCTGGCACTTTCCGGTCAGGTCCTGGCGGCCGATGACAAGCCCGTCGATATCGGCAAGCAGGAGTTCGAGGAAAAGTGCGCGGTATGCCACGGCAAGAGTGGCAAGGGCGATGGAGGGGTTGCCGAGCTGTTGAAGAAGGCACCCGCAGATCTGACCGTGCTGACCAAGAACAACGGCGGCGTCTTCCCCTTTGGCCAGGTTTACGGC
>JBFGZP010000282.1:0-4482 GCA_041586695.1 Thauera sp. | reverse complement strand
GAGCGACGGCCTGGTGATGGAGAAGTACCAGCTCAAGCAGTACGGCAAGGCCCTGACCCACGGTCGCGCCATCGGGCAGAAGATCGGTGCCGGCGTGGTGCGCGTGGTAGGCGATGCATCCGAGATGAACCGCGTGCAGCCCGGCGACATCCTCGTCACCGACATGACCGATCCGAACTGGGAGCCGGTGATGAAACGCGCCAGCGCAATCGTCACCAACCGCGGTGGCCGTACCTGCCACGCGGCGATCATCGCGCGCGAACTGGGCATCCCGGCCATCGTCGGCTGTGGCAACGCGACCGAGGTGCTGGAGGAGGGCAATTCGGTCACGGTTTCCTGCGCCGAGGGCGACACCGGCTACGTGTATCGCGGCAAGCTCGACTTCGAAGTGGTCACCACCGACATGGGCAACCTGCCCGATCTACCGGTGAAGATCATGATGAACGTGGGTAACCCCGAACTCGCCTTCGAGTTCGCGCAGATCCCGAACGGCGGCGTTGGCCTGGCGCGGCTGGAGTTCGTCATCAACAACATGATCGGCATCCACCCGAAGGCGATTCTGGACCTCGGCCAGGTGCCGGCCAGCCTGCGTGACGAGATCACCCGGCGCTCGCGCGGCTATGCGACGCCGAAGCAGTTCTTCATCGAGAAGCTGGTCGAGGGCGTGGCGACGATCGCTGCCGCCTTCTATCCGAAGCCCGTCATCGTGCGATTGTCCGACTTCAAGTCGAACGAATACCGCAAGCTGCTCGGCGGCGAAATCTACGAGCCGGAGGAAGAGAACCCGATGCTCGGCTTCCGTGGCGCCTCGCGCTACATCGCCCACAGTTTCCGCGACTGCTTCGAGATGGAGTGCGCGGCGATGAAGAAGGTGCGCAACGAGTTGGGTCTGACCAACGTCGAGATCATGGTGCCGTTCGTGCGCAATGTGGAAGAGGCCAAGGGGGTGGTCGACCTGCTGGCCGAGCATGGCCTGAAACGCGGTGTGAACGACCTGAAGCTGATCATGATGTGCGAGATCCCGTCCAACGCCCTGCTGGCCGACGCCTTCCTCGAGCACTTCGACGGTTACTCGATCGGTTCCAACGACCTGACCCAGCTCACGCTCGGCCTTGACCGCGACTCGGGGCTGGTGGCACACGCCTTCGACGAGCGTGATCCGGCGGTCAAGCAGTTGCTGTCGATGGCGATCGGGTCGGCCAACAAGCTGGGCAAGTACGTCGGCATCTGCGGGCAGGGGCCGTCGGATCACTCCGATTTCGCCGAGTGGCTGATGGACGAAGGCATCCAGACGATCTCGCTGAACCCGGACACGGTGATCGACACCTGGCTGAAGCTGGCGGCGCACCGCGCCCAGTAAGCTGCGCGGTAGGGCGGGCTTCGGCCCGCCAGCGGCCGCCTTGCAGATTCGGGCGGCGAAGGTAGGCTCAAGCGGACCCTGCCGAGACCGCGGCGGCTGTCGTCACGGTGAACACATGAGAAAGCCCGGCCGTGAGAACACGGCCGGGCTTTCGTTCGCTCGGCGATGCGTGCTCGGTCTCAGGCCACCGCGACCGGGATCTTGTCGATCCTCGCCTGCCATTCGCGCGGCCCGGTGGTGTGAACGCTGGTGCCGTTGGAGTCCACTGCGACCGTCACCGGCATGTCCTCCACGGTGAATTCGTAGATGGCTTCCATGCCCAGATCCTCGAAGCCGACGACCTTCGCCGCCTTGATCGCCTTCGAAACCAGGTAGGCCGAGCCGCCGACCGCCATCAAATAGGCCGACTTGTTGTCGCGGATCGCCTCGATCGCGGCGGGGCCACGCTCGGACTTGCCGATCATCGAGATCAGGCCGGTCTGCTCGAGCATCATGCGGGTGAACTTGTCCATGCGCGTGGCCGTCGTGGGACCGGCCGGACCCACCACCTCGTCGCGGACCGGGTCGACCGGGCCGACGTAATAGATCACGCGATTGGTGAAATCGACCGGCAGCTTCTCGCCCTTCGAGAGCATGTCGGCGATGCGCTTGTGCGCGGCGTCGCGGCCGGTGAGCATCTTGCCGTTGAGGAGCAGGGTCTGGCCGGGTTTCCAGGCGGCGACTTCCTCGCGGGTGAGGGTGTCGAGGTTCACCCGGGTGGCGACGTTGGTATCCGCCTTCCAGGTGACCTGCGGCCAGTCCTCGAGCTTCGGCGTTTCCAGCGTCGCCGGGCCGGAACCGTCGAGGTGGAAATGGACGTGGCGTGTGGCCGCGCAGTTCGGGATCATCGCCACCGGCAGCGAGGCCGCGTGCGTCGGATAGTCCATGATCTTGACGTCGAGCACGGTGGTGAGGCCGCCCAGGCCCTGGGCGCCGATGCCCAGGGCGTTGACCTTGTCGATGAGCTCGAGGCGCAGCTCCTCCACCCGGGTGAGGGCGGCGCCGGAGGCCGCCCTGGCACGCAGCTCGTGGAGATCCACCGGCGCCATCAGGGATTCTTTCGCCAGCAGCATCGCCTTCTCCGGCGTGCCGCCGATGCCGATGCCGAGGATGCCGGGCGGACACCAGCCGGCGCCCATGGTCGGCAGGGTCTTGAGCACCCAGTCGACGATCGAGTCGGAGGGGTTGAGCATGACCATCTTGGACTTGTTTTCCGAGCCGCCGCCCTTGGCCGCGCAGATGACTTCGACATGATCGCCGGGCACGATCTCGTAATGCACCACGGCCGGGGTGTTGTCCTTGCTGTTCTGCCGCTTGCCGGCGGGGTCGAGCAGCACCGAGGCGCGCAGCTTGTTGTCCGGGTGGTTGTAGGCGCGGCGCACGCCTTCGTTGATCATTTCCTGCACGCTCATGCTCGCGTCCCACTGCACGTCCATACCCACCTTGAGGAACACCACGGCGATGCCGGTATCCTGACAGATCGGGCGATGGCCTTCCGCCGCCATGCGCGAGTTGGTTAGTATCTGCGCGATCGCATCTTTGGCGGCCGGGCTCTCCTCGCGCTCGTAGGCCTCGCCCAGCGCCTTGATGTAATCGAGCGGATGGTAGTAGCTGATGTACTGGAAGGCATCCGCGACGGACTGGATGAGGTCTTCTTCGCGAATTACGGTCATGGCCTTGGATCTCCGGATAAGATGTCGGCAGAATGCCGGACAGAGGCTGAAATTCTAGCACCGTGACGCGGGTGTCGGTGCCCCTGGGGTGCGCGCGACCTTGTGTAAGTCCTGTGTAAGATAGATATCCTCTAATATCGGGCATTCAGCGGTAGTTACGCGACCGAGTTGAAGGCTGGAACCAACCAGCCTGTCCGTAAGGATCAGCTTCAACCAATCGATCAGTTGAGGAGAGGTGAATATGTCAAACGAACAGGAAGTGCGCGTTTATGAGCCCTCGGAAGAGATGGTAAAGAACGCAGCGGTGTCGGGGATGGATGCCTACAACGCCCTGTGCAAGGAAGCAGAGGACGACTACGAAGGCTTCTGGGGTCGCCGCGCCAAGGAATTGCTGGACTGGAAGGTCCCCTTCACCAAGGTGCTGGACGAATCCACCGCGCCGCTCTTCAAGTGGTTCCCCGACGGCAAGCTGAACGTTTCATATAACTGCCTCGATCGCAACGTCGATAATGGTCTGGGCGACAAGGTCGCGCTGATCTTCGAGGCCGACAACGGCGAAGTCACGCGGGTCACATACAAGGACCTGCTGTCGCGCGTCAGCAAGTTCGCCAACGCCCTGCGCGGCATGGGCGTGAAGAAGGGCGACCGCGTCGTCATCTACCTGCCGATGTCGATCGAAGGCGTGGTCGCCATGCAGGCCTGCGCCCGCATCGGCGCCACCCACTCCATCGTCTTCGGCGGCTTCTCCGCCCAGGCGCTGCGCGACCGCATCGAGGATGCCGGCGCGGTGGCGCTGATCACCTCC
The DNA here is from genome assembly GCA_041586695.1 of Thauera sp. GTDB lineage: Bacteria > Pseudomonadota > Gammaproteobacteria > Burkholderiales > Rhodocyclaceae > Thauera. Next base: position 605 of record JBFGZP010000282.1, on the reverse strand, counting down.
GACGGCCAGAATCGCGGTGGCAAGGCCCTGCCGCTCAAGACGATCGCCGACGAGGCCTTGTCGCTCGGCGGTTGCGACTCGATCAAGAATGTCGTCGTGGTCAAGCGCACCGGCGGTGCGTGCAACATCGTCGCCGGCCGCGACAGCTGGTATCACGACGTCGTCGCCAGCCAGTCGGACGTCTGCGAGCCGGAGTGGGTCGAGGCGGAGCATCCGCTGTTCGTCCTCTACACCTCGGGTTCGACCGGCAAGCCCAAGGGTGTGCAGCACGCCTCCGGCGGCTACCTGCTGCAGGCCGTGATGTCGATGCAGTACACCTTCGACATCAAGCCGGACGATGTCTTCTGGTGCACCGCCGACATCGGCTGGATCACCGGCCACACCTATATCACCTATGGCCCGCTCGCCTGCGGCGCGACCGAGATCGTGTTCGAAGGCGTGCCGACCTACCCGGACGCCGGCCGCTTCTGGAAGATGATCCAGGATCACAAGGTCTCGATCTTCTACACGGCGCCGACGGCGATCCGCTCGCTGATCAAGGCCGCCGACAACAACGAGGCGGTGCATCCCAAGAAGTACAATCTGACGAGCCTGCGCATCCTCGG
>JBFGZP010000281.1:0-4487 GCA_041586695.1 Thauera sp. | reverse complement strand
GGCGTCACCGTCGGCGTCCTCGCACTGCCGCTGGCGATGGCGTTCGCGATCGCCAGCGGCCTGTCGCCCACCGCCGGCATCTGGACGGCGATCGTCGCCGGCCTGCTGATCTCGCTACTGGGCGGCTCGAAGGTTCAGATCGGCGGCCCCACCGGCGCCTTCATCCCGATCATCTACGCCATCGTCGTCGACTACGGCGTGCAGAACCTGCTCATCGCCACGATGATGTCGGGCGTATTGCTGTTTGTCATGGGCGCGCTGCGCCTGGGCAACATGATCCGATTCATCCCGCTGTCGGTCGTGATCGGCTTCACCAACGGCATCGCGGTGGTGATCTTCATTTCCCAGATCAAGGACTTCCTCGGCCTGAAGATCGACAGCCTGCCGGGGGAGTTCTTCGCCAAGATGGAGGCGCTGTACATGGCGCTCCCTACCCTGCACCTGCCGACAGTGGCGGTGGCCGTCGTCTCGCTCGGCGCGCTGCTGGCCTGGACCTACAAGGCCGCGGACGTGGCGTGGATGCGTCGCCTGCCCGCGCCGCTGGCGGTGCTGATCGTGATGACCGCCTTGAATGCCCTCGTCGGCCTGCCCATCGACACCATCGGCAGCCGTTTCGGCGGCATCCCGCGCGACATCCCCGATTTCGGCCTGCCCGAGTTGACGCTGAGTGAGCTCGGCAAGCTCATCGCACCGGCCATCACCATCGCCCTGCTCGGCGCGATCGAGTCGCTGCTGTCGGCACGCGTCGCCGACAGCCAGATCGACGATCGCCACGACCCCAACCAGGAACTGATGGCGCAGGGTGTCGCCAACGTCGCCGCGCCGCTGTTCGGCGGCTTCGCCGCCACCGGGGCGATCGCGCGCACCGCCACCAACATTCGCGCCGGCGGTCGCACGCCGGTCGCCGGCATCGTGCACGCCCTGGCGCTGCTCGCCATCGTGCTGGCGCTCGCCCCGCTCGCCAGCCACATTCCGCTCGCGACCTTGTCGGCCATCGTCGTCATCGTTTCGATCAACATGGGCGAATGGCACGCCTTCGCGCCGAAGGAGCTGGCGCGCTTCTCGCCGCCATACCGCACCATCCTGCTCGGCACCTTTTTCGTCACGGTGGTGTTCGACCTCACCCTGGCGGTCGAACTCGGGCTGGCGCTGGCCAGTCTATTCTTCATCTACAGGATGTCGGACCTGACCCGCATCGAGCGCATTGCGCTGGAGCAACAATGCAGCCCCGAAGCGATATCGCGTGCCGACGGCACACCGCGCATCCTGGCTTATCGGATGTTCGGCAGCCTGTTCTTCGGTGCCGCCAACAAGCTCGAAAACCTGCTGCTGATGCAGCATGGCCACCCGGATGTGGTCATCCTCGACATGGACAAGGTGATCAGCATCGACACCACGGCCCTCGACATCCTGCAGACGCTGCAGCGCAACCTGCAAAAGCGGGGCGCGCACCTGATCCTGTGCGGGCTGAACTCGCAGCCGGGCTCGCTCGTGTTCCGCTCGGGTTTTCTCGATCGACTCGGCGACGAGAACGTCACCACCAACATCACCGAGGCGCTGCTGCGCGCCCAGCAGCTGCGCGGCAACGAGCCGGAGGTTTCCTATGCCTGACGACACCAACCCGGACACTACCGCCCGCCTTCTTCGAATCCACGGCCGGGTGCAGGGGGTCTGCTATCGCGCCAGCGCTCAGACCGAGGCCTTGCGGCTAGGCCTGGCGGGATGGGTGCGCAACCGCGCCGACGGCACGGTGGAGGCCCTGGTTGCCGGCGCCGAGGCGATCGTCGAGCAGTTCATCGACTGGGCCCGGCAGGGGCCGCCGGCGGCGCGCGTCGATCGCGTCGAGATCGCCCTGGCCGAGGTGCCCGAACCGCGCACGTTCGAGGTGCGCGCCACGCACTGAGCGGCGGCGTGATTCGGTCGCAGCCTCAGGCCGGATACACCACCTCCACTGCTTCCGGCGGCAACCATTCGCGCAGGCTCTCGAGCAGGGCGTCGTCCAGACGCACGCGCCAGCCGTCGCCGAAGGGCAGCTCGGCCTCGGCCACCGCGTTGCGATAGCTGACACGGATCGGGCAGGCACCCTCGCGAAAGGGTTCGAGCAGGGTCTGCAGGCGGTTCGCCGCCGCAAGCGGCCCGCCGGCCTGGCCCACCTCGCCATTGATGCGCAACTGCAGTGCGCGCGCAAAGCGCCCGCGCGCCTCGCCCAGGGTCAGCAGGCGGTCGGCGATGATACGCAGGCCGCCGGAGAACTCGTCGTTGCTGACCTTGCCCTCCACCACCAGCACCTCGTCGGTGACGATCTTGCCGCGGTTGGCCTCGAGCACTTCGGAGTACACCACGACCTCGCGCGCCTGGCTGCCGTCGTCGAGCAGGACGAAGCTCATCTTGCCGCGGTTGCCGATCTTGGTGCGCATCTCCATCACCACGCCGGCCAGCATCGTGATGTCGCGCGAGGGCTCGAGCTGGGCCAGCGTGCGCCGCACGAAACGCCGCACCTCGGTCTTGTAGCCATTGAAGGGGTGGCCGGAGAGAAAGAAGCCGATCGCGATCTTCTCCTCCTTGAGGCGCTCACGCTCGGTCCACGGCCGCAACCTGGCAAACTCCAGGGCGGCACCGGCGGCCTCCGGGATCATGTCGAACAGGCCGCCCTGCATCGCGTTCGCCGCCGCCTGGTCGGCCGCTTCCATCGCCAGGGCAACCGTCGCCATCAATTGGGCGCGATCGAGGCCCTTGTGGCCCGCGAGCGTATCCATCGCGCCGGCGCGGATCAGCGCCTCGACGACGCGACGGTTCACCATGCGGCGATCGACCCGCTCGCAGAAGTCGAACAGGTCGCGAAACGGCTTCACGCTGTTGCCGCAACCCTGGCGCGCGGCGATGATCGCCCGCACCGCCGGCTCGCCGACGCCCTTCACCGCGCCCAGGCCGTAGCGAATGGTCTTGCGATCGACCGGGACGAAACGGTAGTCGGAGGCATTTACGTCCGGCGGCAGCACCGCGATGCCGTTGGCGACCGTGTCCTCGTAGAAGATCTTCACCGTGTCGGTGTTGTCGAGGTCGGAAGACATGGTCGCCGCCATGAAGGCGGCGCCGTGGTGCGCCTTGAGCCAGGCGGTGTGGTAGGTCACCACCGCGTAGGCTGCGGTGTGCGACTTGTTGAAGCCGTACTCCGCGAACTTCGTCATCAGGTCGAAGAGCTGCTCGGCCAGTGCCGGGTCGTAGCCCTTTTCCCGGGCGCCGGCGGCGATGGTCTCGCGGTGCTTGGCCATCTCCTCGGCCTTCTTCTTGCCCATCGCCCGGCGCAGCATGTCGGCGCCACCAAGCGTGTAGCCGCCGATGATCTGCGAGATCTGCATCACCTGTTCCTGATACACGATCACGCCGTAGGTCGGCTCCAGGCAGGCCTTGAGGTCGGGGTGGAAGTAGTCGATCTCCTGCTGCCCCTTCTTGCGCAGGATGAAGTCGTCCACCATGCCCGAGCCGAGCGGACCCGGGCGGTACAGGGCGAGCACCGCGATGATGTCCTCGAAGCGATCGGGGGCGAGCTTCTTCAGCAGCTTCTTCATGCCGTCCGATTCGACCTGGAAGATGGCCGTGGTGTTGGCGTCCTTCAGGATCTGGTACGCCGCGGGGTCCTCGAAGCCGAGGCTCATCAGGTCGGGGCGCTCGCCCTCGAGCCGCTGCACGTACTCGAGCGCCAGCTCGATGATGGTGAGGTTGCGCAGGCCGAGGAAGTCGAACTTCACCAGGCCGACGGCCTCCACATCGTCCTTGTCGAACTGCGACACCGGCGTGGCGTCGTCGCCGTCGGCGATGTACAGGGGGCAGAAGTCGGTGAGCTTGCCCGGCGCGATCAGCACGCCGCCGGCGTGCATGCCGACGTTGCGCGACAGGCCCTCGAGCGGCTGCGCCAGGCTCCATAGCTCCTGCACCGACTCGCCGTCGTTGCCGTCCTTCATCATGTCGCCGATCTGCGGCTCCATCTCGTAGGCCTTGGCCAGCGCGACCGGCTTCGCGCCCTCGATCGGGATCAGCTTCGACAGGCGGTCGCACAGGCCGTAGGGCAGATCGAGCACGCGGCCGACGTCGCGCACGACCGCCTTCGAGGCCATCGTGCCGAAGGTGGCGATCTGGCTCACCGCCTCCTTGCCGTAGCGCTCGCGCACGTACTCGATGACGCGGTAGCGGTTGTCCTGGCAGAAGTCGATGTCGAAGTCGGGCATCGACACCCGCTCGGGATTGAGGAAGCGTTCGAACAGCAGCGCGTACTCGAGCGGGTCGAGGTCGGTGATGTCGAGCGAATAGGCGACGAGCGAGCCCGCGCCCGAACCGCGGCCGGGCCCTACCGGCACGCCATTGCGCTTGCCCCAGCGGATGAAGACGGCCACGATCAGGAAGTAGCCCGGGAAGCCCATCTGGATGATGGTGTCGGTCTCGAACTCGAGGCGCTGCTCGTAGCGCGGACGCTGGCGCTCGCGCACCTC
>JBFGZP010000280.1:0-4525 GCA_041586695.1 Thauera sp. | reverse complement strand
GCTGTAGTACATGTCGAATTCCACCGGGTGGGTGGTGACGCGCATGCGGTCGACTTCTTCCGACTTGAGTGCGATGTAGGCGTCGAGGAAGTCGTTCGAGAACACGCCGCCACGGGTCAGGAACTCGCGATCCTTGTCCAGATACTCCAGCGCCTGGTCGAGGCTGGTGCACACGGTTGGGATCTTCGCGTCTTCTTCCGGCGGCAGGTCGTACAGGTTCTTGTCGGCCGGGTCGCCCGGGTGAATCTTGTTCTGGATGCCGTCCAGACCCGCCATCATCAGCGCCGCGAAGGCGAGGTAGGGGTTGGCCAGGGGGTCCGGGAAGCGCGCTTCGATACGGCGACCCTTGGGGTTGGCGACGTAGGGGATGCGGATCGAGGCGGAACGGTTGCGGGCGGAGTAGGCCAGCTTGGTCGGCGCTTCGTAGTGCGGCACAAGGCGCTTGTACGAGTTCGTGCCCGGATTGGTGATCGCATTCAGGGCGCGGGCGTGCTTGATGATGCCGCCGATGTAGTACAGCGCGAGTTCGGACAGGCCGGCATAGCCGTTGCCCGCGAACAGGTTCTGGCCATCCTTCCAGATCGACTGGTGGACGTGCATGCCCGAACCGTTGTCACCGACGATCGGCTTCGGCATGAAGGTGGCCGTCTTGCCGTACTGGTGGGCAACGTTATGCACGATGTACTTCAGCACCTGGGTCCAGTCGGCGCGCTTGGTCAGGGTGCTGAACTTCGTGCCGATCTCGCACTGGCCGGCGTTGGCCACTTCGTGGTGATGCACTTCCACGGGCACGCCGCAGGCTTCCAGCGCGAGCACCATGGCGGCCCGAATGTCGTTCAGGCTGTCGACCGGCGGCACGGGGAAGTAGCCGCCCTTGACGCGCGGACGGTGGCCGGTGTTGCCGCCTTCGAACTTGTCGGCGGTTGACCAGGCGGCCTCTTCGGAGATGATCTTGCTATATACGCCGGACATGTCGACCGACCATTCCACCGCATCGAAGATGAAGAATTCGGGTTCCGGGCCAAAGTAGGCGGCGTCGCCGATGCCGGTGCTCTTCAGATACGCCTCGGCGCGCTTCGCGATCGAGCGCGGGTCACGGTCGTAGCCCTTGCCATCGGACGGCTCGATGACGTCGCAGCTCAGCACCAGGGTGGTTTCGTCGAAGAACGGGTCGATGTAGGCCGAGCCGGCATCCGGCAGCAGGATCATGTCCGAGGCCTGAATGCCCTTCCAGCCGGCGATCGACGAACCGTCGAACGGGTGGCCGTGTTCGAAATGGTCCTCTTCGAAAGCCGAGACGGGCAGGCCGACGTGCTGCTCCTTGCCGCGGGTGTCGGTAAAACGCAGGTCCACGAAGCGCACTTCGTTTTCCTGAATCATCTTCATGACGTCTTGAGGGTTCATGTTCACTCCTGGTGAGATGGGGCAATGTCTGCGAATAGCGCGTCGGACGGCGGACATCCTGCTGCCGTGCGAAAAATTAGCCAGCGTTCAAAAAGCAGCATTCGTGCCAAGTGCTCGAAGCCCTTTTCCGCATTGTGCCACAAGGTCTTGCGGGCAATCGCGGCGCAGGCGGGAGAAATATATGCACCATAATGGTGCGAACAATGGCTTAAACTGCACTGTTATGGTGCAATCTGGACGAAGAAGGACAGCGAGCGGTAGCGTGGGTGGCTCGCGAGCCACTTTTCGGTGCGTTCACTCAAGGCCTCGAGTGCCTCCGCGCCGACGTCGGCCGGCAACATCACCTCGACGTCGACGCGGTGGCCCAGATAGTGGATCTGGACGCGCCTGGGGGATGGTCCGAGGGGACCCAGCACCGCGCGCACGGTGGCGAGGATCTCGGCGCGCTCGGGCAGGCCGCCGGGCGGCACCACCTGCAGCACGCCGTCGTCCTCCGGGTCGATGTGCACCAGCACGTCGCGCACCTCCGGGTGGGCTGCGCGGACGCGGAAGTACACCGCGTCGGAGACGCGGTGGCCCTCCGATACGGTCAGTCGTGGCTCGACCTGGACATGGGCGTCGCACAACACCCGGTCGGCCATGCGGCGGGTACGCATGTCGTGCAGGCCGACCACGCCCGGTGTGTCGAGGATGGTGCGGCGCAAGCGTGCCAGTTCGGCTTCGGAAAGCCCGGTGTCGATCAGTTCGCGCAGCGCCTTCCAGGCGAGGCGGATGCCCATGTGCAGGATCAGAAAGCCGACCACTGCCGCCGCCAGCGGCTCGAGGAAAGGATAGCCCGCGAGGCTGCCGCCGATGCCGGCCGCGACCACGAGCGACGAAGCGGCGTCCGAGCGCGCATGCCAGGCATTGGCTTCGAGCAGCGGCGCACGGAGCCTGCGCGCCGCCAGCAGCGTGTAGCGGAACAACCCTTCCTTGGCCGCGAGCGTGAGCAAGGCCATCAGCAGGGCCGCGGGGTGGAGTACGGGAAGGCTGTCGATGTCCTGCAGGCGAAGGCCTGAACTCCACAGGAAGCCGACGCCGACAGCGCCGAGCACGATGCCGAGCAGCAGGGCCGTGGCGGTCTCGATGCGGCCGTGGCCGTATGGGTGGTCGCGGTCGGCCGGCTCGGCGCCGCGGCGTCCGGCGAGCAGCACGAGCAGATCGGTGACCATGTCGGACAAGGTATGCGCGGCGTCGGCGACCAGACTGAATGCGCCGGAGAACAGGCCGACGATCACCTGCGACACGCCGAGCACGCCATTGGTCGCCACCGCGACCATGGCCACGCGCTGGATGCCGCGGCTGCGCGCGGCCCGATGGTCGGGGTGTTCGCGCTCGCGCCGCTGAGAAGGGGCTTCGGGCCGGTTCATGTCGAGGGTGCGTCGGGACGCGCTATACTTTGCTCAATCCTGATTCTAGCCGGATGTGATCATGGGAACCCTTTCCGATCTGCTTGCGCTGGCCCGCCAGCGCGCCGCCAATCTCGGCCTGCCCTATCAGGGCGCGCTCACGCCCGCCGAGGCCTATCAGGTATGGCAGGCCGCCCCCGGGGCCAAGCTGGTGGATGTGCGCACGCGCGCGGAATGGGACTGGGTCGGCCGTGTGCCGGGTGCGGTCGAGATCGAATGGCTGAGCTATCCCGGCAACCAGCCCAACCCGAACTTCATGACCCAGCTCGAGCAGCAGGTTGACCCGGAGGCGCTGGTGATGTTCCTGTGCCGCTCCGGCGGTCGCTCGGACTACGCTGCCAAGGCGGCCAGCGCTGCCGGCTACAGCAACTGTTACAACGTTCTCGAGGGTTTCGAGGGCGACAAGGACGCCAGGGGCCAGCGCAACCGCGTGGGCGGCTGGCGCCACGCAGGGCTGCCCTGGCAGCAGGGCTGAGCCCGCGCCTCCGAGGCCTTCCGCACCCGCCGCTGAAACCCGCGCTGCCGGGCGCGGTCCGAAGCACCAATACGACTCCGCCGAGAAAGACCTCCATCATGCAAGTAGCCCCCATCAGTTTCGATCGCTTCAATGCGCTCGCCGATGCCGACGCGCAGGAACGCATCCGCGCCGCCCGTGCCCGCCTGGGCGACAGGGCGGTGCTGCTGTGCCACCACTACCAGCGCGCCGACGTCTACAAGCACGCCGACCTCACCGGCGATTCGCTCAAGCTCGCGCGCCTGGCCTCGCAGACCGATGCCGAATACATCGTTTTCTGCGGCGTGCATTTCATGGCCGAGGTGGCGGACATCCTGTCGAAGCCGAACCAGGTCGCGATCCTGCCCGACCTCGCCGCCGGCTGCTCGATGGCCGACATGGCCAATCTCGCCAAGGTCGAGCGCTGCTGGCGTGAACTCGCCGAGGTGCTGGACAAGCCCGATGAACTCATCACGCCCGTTACCTACATCAACTCCGCGGCCGACCTGAAGGCCTTCTGCGGCGAGCATGGCGGCATCGTGTGCACCTCCACCAACGCGCCGACCATCCTCGACTGGGCCTTCGCCCGCCGCGAGAAGGTGCTGTTCTTCCCCGATCAGCACCTGGGCCGGTGGACCGGGTACAAGAAGGGGATTCCGCTCGAGCAGATGGTGGTGTGGGACCCGGACCTCGAATACGGCGGTCTCACGCCCGAGCAGATCCGCGACGCGAAGATCCTGCTGTGGAAGGGCCATTGCTCGGTGCACCAGATGTTCCAGGAAAGCCACATCCGGCGCTGGCGCATGAAGCACCCCGACGGGTATGTCATCTCGCACCCGGAGAGCAGCCTCGAGGTATGCAAGAACTCCGACTTCGTTGGCTCGACCGAATACATCATCAAGACGATCCAGGCCGGCGCACCCGATACCCGCTGGCTCGTGGGCACCGAGCTCAACCTGGTCAGCCGCCTGGCCGAGGAGATGAAGCCGGAGGGCAAGATCGTCGAGTTCATGGCGCCCACGGTTTGCATGTGCTCGACGATGCAGCGCATCGACCCGCAACACCTGGCATGGACGCTCGAGAACCTTGTCGAGGGCAAGGTCGTGAATCGCATCCAGGTGCCCGAGCACGAGGCCGAACTCGCCCGCGTGGCACTGGAACGCATGCTGGAAGTGTCCTG
>JBFGZP010000279.1:0-4544 GCA_041586695.1 Thauera sp. | reverse complement strand
GTGCTGCCCATCCTCGCCGGCTACATCGTCGCCGCCGAAGAGCAGGGCGTGTCGCAGGACAAGCTCTCGGGGACCATCCAGAACGACATCCTCAAGGAGTTCATGGTCCGCAACACCTATATCTACCCGCCCACGCCGTCGATGAAGATCATCGCCGACATCTTCGGCTACACGGCGCAGCACATGCCGAAGTTCAACTCGATCTCGATCTCCGGCTACCACATCCAGGAAGCGGGTGCGAACCAGGCGATCGAGCTGGCCTTCACGCTGGCCGACGGCATGGAGTACGTGCGCACCGGCATCAACAGCGGAATGGACGTCGATACCTTCGCCGGCCGCCTGTCCTTCTTCTGGGCGGTGGGCATGAACTTCTATCTCGAGATCGCCAAGATGCGCGCCGCGCGTCTGCTGTGGTGGCGGATCATGAAGCAGTTCAATCCGAAGAACCCGAAGTCGATGATGCTGCGCACGCACAGCCAGACTTCCGGCTGGTCGCTGACCGAGCAGGACCCCTACAACAACGTCGTGCGCACCACGATCGAGGCGATGGCGGCGGTGTTCGGCGGCACCCAGTCGCTGCACACCAATGCGCTGGACGAGGCGATCGCGCTGCCCACCGAGTTCTCCTCCCGCATCGCCCGCAACACCCAGATCATCATCCAGGAAGAGACCCACATCTGTAACGTCGTCGACCCCTGGGCCGGCTCCTACATGATGGAGAAGCTCACCCAGGACATGGCCGACAAGGCCTGGGAGCTGATCGAGGAAATCGAGTCGATGGGCGGCATGACCAAGGCCGTCGAAGCCGGCTGGGCGAAGATGAAGGTCGAGGAATGCGCAGCCGACAAGCAGGCACGCATCGACTCCGGCAAGGACGTCATCGTCGGCGTGAACAAATACAAGCTCGCCAAGGAGGATCCGATCGAGATCCTCGACATCGACAATCACGCAGTGCGCGATTCCCAGGTCGCCCGCCTCAAGAAGATCCGCGACACCCGCGATGTCGCGGCCGTGCAGGCGGCGCTGGCGGCGCTGACGACGTGCGCGCAAGGCGGCCAGGGCAACCTGCTCGACCTTGCGGTGAAGGCTGTGCGCCTGCGCGCCACCGTGGGCGAGATCTCGGATGCGCTGGAGGAGGTTTTCGGACGCTATCGCGCCAACCCGCAGGTGGTGTCCGGCGTTTATGGAGCAGTGGTGGAAAACGACGCAGACTGGATAGCCCTGAAGGCGGAGATCGAGGCCTTCGTTACCGAGGAAGGACGCCGCCCGCGCATCATGATCGCCAAGCTCGGCCAGGACGGTCACGACCGCGGTGCCAAGGTGGTGGCCTCCGCCTTTGCCGACCTCGGCTTCGACATCGACATCGGGCCGCTCTTCCAGACGCCGGAAGAGGCCGCGCGCCACGCGGTGGAAAACGATGTGCACGCGGTGGGCTGCTCCAGCCTCGCCGCCGGGCACAAGACGCTCGTGCCGGCGATCATCAAGGGCCTGAAGGATCAGGGGGCGGACGACATCATCGTGTTCGTCGGCGGCGTGATCCCGGCGCAGGACTACGACACCCTTTATGCCGCCGGCGCGAAGGGCATCTTCGGACCGGGTACGCCGATCCCGAAGGCTGCGCGCGAAGTGCTCAAGCAGATCCGCGCCGCGCGCCCCGCGGCCTGATCGCCGCCCGCGCTCCGTTTCTGTTCCCGTCCGAGTTTCGATGCCGATGAACATGCCCGCAAGCACGCTCGCGCAGCCGTCCGCGAACCCTGTCGGCGGCGCGGCGGCGCTCGACGCCGCCGACTGCGCACTGGTCGATGGCGTGCTCGCGCGCCAGCTGCGCCCGCTGGCGAAGACCATCACGCTGATCGAGTCGCAGCGCGACGATCACAAGGCGCGCGCGCGCCGGGTGCTCGAAGGCCTGCTGCCGCATCCGGGCGGGGCGATGCGGGTGGGGATTTCCGGCGTCCCGGGGGTGGGCAAGTCGACCTTCATCGAGGCGCTCGGCCTGTATCTGATCGAACTGGGGATGCGCGTCGCGGTGCTGGCGGTCGACCCGTCGTCGACGCTGACCGGCGGCTCCATCCTCGGCGACAAGACGCGCATGGAGGGGCTGAGCCAGAACCCCGCCGCCTTCATCCGTCCCAGCCCTTCGGCCGGCAGCCTGGGCGGCGTGGCCGAGAAGACGCGGGAGACGATGCTGGTGTGCGAGGCCGCCGGCTTCGACGTCATCATCGTCGAGACCGTCGGCGTGGGCCAGAGCGAGACCGCCGTGGCCGGCATGACAGACATCTTCTGCCTGCTGCAGCTGCCCAATGCCGGCGACGACCTGCAGGCGATCAAGAAGGGCATCGTCGAGATCGCCGACCTGATCGTCATCAACAAGGCCGACATCGACCCGGCGGCGGCGATGCGCGCGAAGTCGCAGTTGAAGACCGCGCTGCACATGCTGCGCCCGGCCAGTCCCAACTGGACGGTGCCGGTGCTGACGCTGTCGGCGCTGAAGAAGGAAGGCATCGCCGAGTTCTGGAAGGTGGTGACCGATTACCGCGCAGCGCTTACGCCCACCGGCGAATTCGACGCCAAGCGCCGGCACCAGGCGCTGGCGTGGATGTGGGAGCTGATCGATGGCGGACTGCGCAGCCGTTTCCGCAGTCACCCGCATGTGCGGGAAGAATTGCCGCAGCTCGCGCGCGCCGTCGAAGAGGGCAGCACCACGCCGTCGGCTGCGGCCTTGCGCCTGCTCGCGCACCTGAAGAACTGAACAACCGAAGCGAACAAGGTGCATGTCCGCGCGACGGCCAGGCACGGCAGGAAAACCCGAAAGGAGGTCACCCATGCACGACATCATTCGTCAGCTCGATGAGAAGCGCGCCAAGGCCCGTCTGGGCGGCGGCCAGAAGCGCATCGATGCCCAGCACGCCAAGGGCAAGCTGTCCGCGCGCGAGCGCATCGAACTGTTCCTCGACGACGGCAGCTTCGAGGAATGGGACATGTTCAAGGAGCACCGCTGCAACGACTTCGGCATGGATGCCGACCATATCCCGGGCGACGGCGTCGTCACCGGCTACGGCACGGTCAATGGCCGGCTGGTGTTCGTGTTCTCGCAGGATTTCACCGTGTTCGGCGGTTCGTTGTCGGAGACGCACGCCGAGAAGATCTGCAAGGTCATGGACCAGGCGATGAAGGTCGGCGCGCCGGTGATCGGGCTCAACGATTCGGGCGGCGCCCGTATCCAGGAGGGGGTGGATTCGCTCGGCGGCTATGCCGATGTGTTCCAGCGCAACGTGCTCGCCTCGGGCGTCGTGCCGCAGATTTCGCTGATCATGGGCCCCTGCGCCGGCGGCGCGGTGTACAGCCCGGCGATGACCGACTTCATCTTCATGGTGAAGGATTCATCCTATATGTTCGTCACCGGACCGGAAGTGGTGAAGACGGTGACGCACGAGGAGGTGACTGCCGAGGAACTGGGCGGGGCGGTCACCCACAACACCCGCTCGGGCGTGGCCGACCTGGCGTTCGAGAACGACGTCGAGGCGCTGATGATGACGCGCCGGCTGGTCAGCTTCATTCCGTCGAGCAATCGCGACAAGCCGCCGGCGATCCCGGCCCACGATCCGGCCGACCGCATGGACATGTCGCTCGACACCCTGGTGCCGGCCAATCCGAATCAGCCCTACGACATCAAGGAGCTGATCTTCAAGATGGTCGACGACAGCGACTTCTTCGAGCTGCAGCCCGACTACGCCAGGAACATCGTCATCGGCTTCGCGCGCATGGAAGGCTCGTCGATCGGCATCGTCGCCAACCAGCCGCTGGTGCTGGCGGGCTGCCTCGACATCAAGAGCTCGATCAAGGCGGCGCGCTTCGTCCGCTTCTGCGATGCCTTCAACATTCCCGTGGTCACCCTGGTGGACGTGCCCGGCTTCATGCCCGGCACCTCGCAGGAATACGGCGGCATCATCAAGCATGGCGCCAAGCTGCTCTATGCCTACGCCGAGTGCACCGTGCCCAAGGTCACGATCATCACCCGCAAGGCCTACGGCGGCGCCTACGACGTGATGAGTTCCAAGCACCTGCGCGGCGACGTGAACTTCGCCTGGCCGTCGGCCGAGATCGCGGTGATGGGGCCGAAGGGCGCGGTCGAGATCATCTTCCGCGAGGAGAAGAACGACCCGGCGAAGATCTCCGAGCGCGAAGCCGAGTACAAGGCGCGCTTCGCCAACCCCTTCGTCGCCGGCGCACGCGGCTTCATCGACGACGTGATCATGCCGCACGAGACACGCAAGCGCGTGTGCCGCTCGCTGTCGATGTTGAAGGACAAGGAACTCGAGAACCCGTGGCGCAAGCACGGCAACATTCCGCTGTAAGGCCGGGGAGGGGAAGACAATGTTCAAGAAAATTCTGATTGCAAACCGCGGTGACCAGCCGCGAAGCGGCGCAGCGACGAAGTCACATTGCATCGCACGCGCAGCGTGTGCAGGCGATTTCACCGCGGAGAAGACGAATGTTTAAGAAGATCCTGATCGCAAATCGCGGTGACCAGCCGCGAAGCGGCG